>JAYVSF010000682.1:0-4791 GCA_043775605.1 Myxococcales bacterium | reverse complement strand
TCAGCTTGATCGAGTCCTTCTGGTCCTCGAACAGCTTGGCCTCGAGCGCCTTGTGCAGCCGCTCGTTGGTCTTGTAGTCGAAGGTCCGGCCCTCGATCGCGAGCGCGCCGATGTAGTTCATGATCTCGCGGCGGAAGTCGTCCTTGCGGCTGTCGGGGATGTCGATCTTGTCCTCGATCGAGCGCATCAGCCGCTCGTCGGGCTCCTCGTCCTGGCCGGTGTACGGGTTCTTGACCTTCTCCTTCTGGGTGTAGGCCTTCACGTTGTCGATGTAGTTGGCGCAGAGCTTCTGGATCAGCTCCTCGTCGGCGGAGATCGCGCGCTGGACCTCGTTCTTGACGATGTCCTCGTACTCCTGCTTCACGACCTGGAGCAGCTCGCCGTAGCGCTTGCGCTGATCGTCCGACGAGATCAGCGAGTGGTGGCGCAGCCCGCTCTCGAGCTCGTTGAGGACCATGAACGGGTTGATGGCGCCGTCGCCCTTCTCCGACACCAGCGCGTTGGAGATCTTGTCCTGGATGTAGCGCGGCGAGATGCCGTCCATGCCCTCGCGCGCGGCCTCCTTGCGCAGCTCCTTGATGTTGTCCTGGGTGAACCCGGGCAACGTCTTGCCGTCGTACAGCTTGGCCTTCTGCAGGGGCGACAGGTTGCCCTTCTTGGGATCCTCGAGCCGGGTCAACACCGCCCACAGCGCGGCGACGTGAAGGGTGTGGGGCGCGACGTGCTTGCCGACCCGCTCCGAGCTGTAGTCCTTGGCGTAGATCCGGGTCTCCTCGGACACCCGGGTGATGTACGGGATGTCGACCTTGACCGTGCGGTCGCGGAGCGCCTCCATGAACTCGTTGGACAAGAGCTTCTTGTACTCGGCCTCGTTGGTGTGGCCGAGGATGACCTCGTCGATGTCGGTCTGCGCGAACTTCTTCGGCTTGATCCGGCGCTCCTGGGTCGCGCCGAGCAGGTCGTAGAGGAAGGCGACGTCGAGCTTGAGGATCTCGACGAACTCGATCAGGCCGCGGTTGGCGACGTTGAACTCGCCATCGAAGTTGAAGGCGCGGGGATCGCTGTCGGCGCCGAACACGGCGATCTTGCGGTAGTTGATGTCGCCGGTCAGCTCGGTCGAGTCCTGGTTCTTCTCGTCCTTGGGCTGAAAGGTGCCGATGCCGATGCGGTCCTGCTCGCTGAGCACGAGGCGGCGGACGCGGACGTGGGCCATCACCTTGCCGAAGTCGCCCTCGTGGTGACGCATCAGCTCCTTGAAGATGAGCCGGCAGGCCGGGTTGACCTCGCCGTCGATGCGGACCTTGTGGTCATTGGTGCCGAGGCCGAGGCGCTTGATGGTCTCGGCTCGCCACTCCTGGGGGATGAGCCGCAGCGGCTCGTCGTGCATCGGGCAGTGGAACACGTCGCTGCCGCCGGCCAGCTCGGCCAGCGGCCCGGGCAACTGCCAGTAGTACGTGTAGAGCGCGCCCTCGGGGGTGCGCGAGTAGTCCTCGACGCCGTGCTTGAGCAGGCGGACGATCGTCGACTTGGCCGAGCCGACCGGGCCGTGCAGCAAGATGATGCGGCGCTCGGTGCCGTAGCCCTGGGCTGCGCTCTTCAGCACGTTCATGAGGCGCATCAGCGGGACGTCGAGGCCGAACACCGCGTCCTTGCCGCCGTGCTGCTCGTCGCGGAAGAAGCGGTGGCGGACCAGCTTCTTCTTGTTGTCGATGTACTCCTCGAGGCCGTACGACAGGACCATGTCGTAGAGGCGCTGGTAGGCGTTGCGGGTGACCTGCGGCCGCTTGCGGACCAGCTCGAGGTAGTCCTCGAAGGAGCCCTCCCAGGCGAGCGCCTTGTACGAGTCGTAGTTCTGCAGCTCCGCGATCTGACCGACCAGGCTCATGCGACCAGCGTATCACGCAGCTCGCGTGCCGGCTCGACGGTCCGCGCGAGGCGCCCGCGTTCGGCGCGGCGGGCGGCTCGGCTTGGTCGGTGCGCTGGTGCGGTGGTAACCTGCCCGTGCGCGATGCACCTTCGTCACCTACACGTTCAGAACTGCAAGCTGATGCGCGACCTCAGCGTGTCGTTCCTACGAGCCGACGGTTCCCCGCGGCCCTGGACCGTGTTCGTCGGCGAGAACGGGACCTGCAAGACCACGCTCCTGCGGACGATCGCGTTGGCGACCGCCGGTGGCGCGTTCGCCAACTTCTTGGTGAGTGAACCGTCACCGCAGTCGTTTCTCGATCGCCGGCGCCTCAACGAGAAGGACAAGGTCGAGGTCGACGCGGTTTTCGGCTTCTCGCAGAGATACCACGCCAGTCGTTCGTATTCGTCGTACCTCGCTGATCCCCATGTCGCCCCGACCCTGAACTCCAGAGTGGAGATCGCCCCGCCAGGATTCGGAGTGACGACCTCGTCCGGCTACGAGCCGATCTACGACGCCGAGCTCGTATCCGCCGACGTCTCGCTCGATCCCCTGACGACGGTTCGATTCGGCAAGGATCAGATGCATTGGTTCGCGGCCGCGTACGGCGTTGGCCGGGTCCTAGCGCGGCCGACAGCCAGTCTGAGCGAGGGTGTTCCACCGCGCGACCGACTCCGCAGCCTCTTCGACGTGTTGTGGTTTCCGCCCGGCACACGATTCAGCGATCAGCTGGCCCTCACAGCGGGTGAGGACCGCGCCCGAGCGTTCGCCGCATGCCTGCGGAAGGCGCTGGTCGAACGGATGCACACGCCCAGGCTCAACCACATCGAGCTCCGCGGGAAGGGCGGCGCCAACAGCCAGATCAACCTGGTCGAGTCTCACCGTTTCGGTATGCAGGTTGGCAGCGACGAGCTGAAGCTCCCGGCCGTCTGGCTCTCGCAGGGCTACCAGGCGGTGATCTCGCTCGTGGCCGACATCATCGGCAACGTCTGGTTGGAGGCGGGCGAGGAAGTGGCGCTCGACGACATGGAGGGCATCGTGCTGGTCGACGAGCTCGACCTGCACCTGCACCCGACCTGGCAGACCGAGATCGTGACCGGGCTCAAGCGCACGTTCCCGAGGATGCAGTTCATCGTCACGACCCACTCGCCCCTGGTGCTTGCGGGCTGTAAGGCGGACGAGGTGTGGATGCTCAAGCAGGACGAAGCGACCGGAGACATTGCCGCCGAACAGAGTGTCGTCTCGCCGATGTTGCTCACGGCCAGCGAGATGTTCCGCGAGTACTTCGGCGTCGCGCGAACGTACGCCTCGGAGCTGGGCGACGCCCTCCGCCGCTACGTCGAGCTCGCCAGCAATCCGTACCGCTCGAACGCCGACGAGGAGCAGGTCGCTGCGCTGCGAGCGCACCTGCTCGACAACCGCGTTGACGTCGACTACCAGCCGGTCGCCCGCAAATCGGCGTCATGATCAGAATCGACCGCGGAGGCGAACCGGCCTCGCTTGGCGCCGCCCGCGGCAAGCGCCTCGGGAACCTGCCGACCGACGGTTCTCGCCCCGACCGGACGCCGTGGTTCGAGGAGGCGTACAAGTCGGTCAGGTCGGTGCTCCACCAGCGGCAGCATTCCAAGTGCTGCTACTGCGAACAGATCCAAGTCCCGCTCCACAACGACGTCGAGCACTACCGACCCTGGTCGCGGTACTGGTGGCTGGCCTGGAACTGGGACAACCTGCTCTTCGCATGCCGCGCTTGTAACCAGGTCGGCGGCAAGCTCGACAGCTTCCCGTTGAGCAGCGGCTCTGCGCCGCTGGCGTTCGGCGAGCAACCTCCCGGCGCCGAGATCCCGGAACTGCTCGATCCCGCCACCGACGATCCTCGAGACCACATCCGCTTCGTGCGCGACCCCAACGGACGCTGGGGCGCGACTGGCATCTCGTGGCGTGGAACGGTCACGCTCCATGTGCTCGGCCTGCTCCGAGACGAGTTCCGGGATCGTTTCGACCTGCACGTCGCGGACGTAGTTCAGCCCGTCGTCGCCGACATTCGTGAGGCGCAACGAGTCCGTGACCGCGCGTCGTTCGAGACCTTCTGGTATCGAAAGTGCGACGAGCTACTGGGCCCAACTCGACCTTTCCGCGCGTTGAGCGAGGACGTCTTGCGGCACGAGTTCCCGAGCTTCCCAAGCCCAGCGCCTTGACCGGCGGACCTACGGTGCCGAGAGCCAGGCCTCGAGCATGGCGAGGTCGGCGATGGCGATGGTCGGATCGTTGGCGAGGTGGTAGGCGGCGATGGCGTCGGCGCCGCCGCGCTGGTCGCTGGCGGCCAGGATGCGGACGACCCGGGCGGCGCGGGCGTCGGTGAGCCAGGTCCGCTCGTCGGGCGCGAGCACAGCGGCGAGGCTGGCGAGGAGATCGTCGCGGCGGGCGGCGACCAGCTGCGGGCGAAGCTTGGCCAAGGGTGGCGGGTCGGCGTCGTCGCGGCCGAGCAGCGCGGCAGCGGCGCGCACGGGATCGAGGTCGGCGACGTGGGCGACGACGCCGGTCGGCCCCTCGGCGAGCGCGTCGGCGTCGAGGGTGGGGACCAGCGCGAGCAGCTCGGGGCACGCACAGACGTCGGCGACCGTGAGCCACAGCGGATCGCCGCCGCCCTGGCGGTCCTTGGCGGCGAGCTGGCGATCGAGGAGGTGGACGCCCAGCTCCTCCTCGGGGCGGGCCAGCGGCGTGACCGCGCCGAGCAGCGCGCGCAGCTCGGCGATCGGCGCGGCCGGGGCGGTGCGCGTGGACTGACCGCTGGCGTCGACACGGCGGACCAGCTCGTTGACGGCGGCGGCGCTGTCGATCGCGCGGCGGATCGCGCGATAGGCGAGCGCGCGCGGGTGCAAGCGCGG
>JAYVSF010000681.1:0-4608 GCA_043775605.1 Myxococcales bacterium | reverse complement strand
CGTGCTCGTCGCGTCGCTCGCGGCCTGCGGCGGCTCGCCCAAGCCGAAGTCCGGGCTTCACCCCGACACCAAGGACGTCCCGCCGCCGCCCGACACCAGCCCGGGTGGCGACGCGGCGCCGACGGTCACGCCCGAGACCGGTGGGCCGGTCCGCAAGGTCTCGAAGGACGCCAAGAGCGACTTCGCCGACGCGGTCGACTTCTTCCAGAAGCAGGCGACCGCCGGCTGGACCCCGAGCGGCTGTCGCTCGGCCGCCGAGCAGTTCGCGGCGGTGGTCCAGGAGCACAAGCTGGTCGAGGCCCAGTACATGGTCGGCCGCAGCTACCACGCGTGTGGCATGGCCAAGGAGGCCGAGGACGCCTACCAGGCCGCCCTCAAGATCAAGCCCAACCACGGCGCCAGCATCTCCAACCTGGGCGAGCTGTACTACGAGGCCGGCAAGACCGAGGGCGCGCGCAAGTACTGGGAGAGCGCGATCAAGGCCAACCCCAAGCTGGCCGCGGCCTACGTCAACCTGGCGATGCTCCAGCTCAACGATCTGCGCAAGACCACCGACGCCGGCGCCTGGACCAAGCTCGACGAGGACACCCGCAAGAAGCTGTCGATCTCGCTCGCGATCGACAACGACAACGTGCGCGCGTACACGATGTACGGCCTGGTGTTCATGGAGGGGTTCGAGAAGAACCGCAACCGCCTCGACATGGCCAAGCTGCTGCTCGAGGAGGGCGAGAAGCGCAACCCCAAGTACGCGCCGCTCCAGGCCGCGCTCGGCGGCCTCGCCATGCGCAAGGCCAACCTGACCGACGCGCTCCAGCGCTTCTCGGCCGCGGTCGAGCTCGACGGCAACCTGATCGAGGCCCGGATGAACGTCGGCCTCATCACGCTCGGCTTCCGCCGGTACGACACCGCCAAGGATCAGTTCACCGCGGTGCTGGCCAAGCAGCCCAAGAACTACGACGCGCTCATCGGCCTGGGCGTCGCCCAGCGCGGGCTCGGCGACCTGGCCGCGGCCGAGGGCAGCTACAAGAAGGCCCAGGATCTCGACTCGTCGCGGGGCGAGGCGTTCTTCAACCTCGGCGTGCTCTACAAGGACTTCCGGGCGTCGAAAGAGGCCGACCTCAAGGCCTCGCAGGACACCTACCGGACGGCCCGCAAGTTCTTCCAGGACTTCATGGGCAAGAGCGGCTCTCAGGGCGACAAGGACGAGGCCAAGCAGAACATCGCGGACTGCGACAAGGTCATCAAGCAGATCGACGAGTTCATCAAGAACATGGCCGCGATGCCGCCGATGCCGCCGGCCCCGCCCGCCACCCCGGACGCCGCGCCGACCGGCGGGGGCTGATCCCGTTTCGTAACCGACGAAGATTGCTCGGATTCACGATTCGCGTGGCGCCCGACCGATCCCCCTCTAGAATCTCGTTCGTCGCCGACAGAAAAACGGAACCAGGCCGAGAATCGGTTGTCTCACCCCCGAGCATGAAGTTGCATGGGGCCACCGACCTCCGCCAGCGGACCTACCGCCAGGGAGTCTCCATGCGCACCGTCAAGACCTGCCTCGCCGCTCTCGTTCTGGTCGCCTTCAGCGGTGTGATCGCTGCTCCGGCGATGGCTCAGCCCCGCGGCAAGCCGCCGGCCGACAAGGCCCCCAAGGTCAAGGTCTACGACTTCTCCGGCGACACGATCGAGGGCGACCTCATCCGGCCGGAGGGCACGACCGTCAACGCTCGTGACTTCTCCAAGCACTCCAGCCTGATCCGCATCCGCAAAGAGTTCATCGACGCGATCCTGAAGTCTGCCGAAGACTTGTGATTGGCGGCGCCGGGCCCTGACGCCCGACCACCGGCCGATCTCCTCCGATTCCGTTCCAGCGTCCGACCCCGTCGGACCCCTGTCTCTCCGAGGAGCATTCCCATGGCCGGTGGCAAGACCCCGCTGACGTTCCGACTCTACAAGGGCGACGAGTTCCTCCGCGAGGAGAAGCTGGCCCTGCCGGTGATCAAGGTCGGCAAGCTGTCCTCGTCGCACCTGCGGCTCGAGGACAAGAACGTGAGCCGCATGCACGCGCTCATCGAGGTCACGGGACCCGGTGACGTGAGCATCATCGACCTGTCGTCGACGACCGGCACGTTCGTCAACGGCCAGAAGGTCAACAAGGCCAAGCTGCAGTCGGGCGACAGCGTCGTCATCGGCGACACCCGCATCGAGGTCACCATCGGTGGCGCCGATGAGGAAGACGACATCCCGACCACGGTCTCGGCGCCGCCGATGCCCGACGCCGGAGTGATCGCGTCGACGCCGCGGCCGATGGTCTCGCCGGTGTCGGCGCCGATGGGGCAGATCCCGTCTCAGGTCCCGTCGCCGGTCGCCGCGATGTCACCCCCGGCCGCCCCGGCGATGATCCTGGCACTCCATGGGTCGGCGCACGCGCCGGCCCTGCGGTCGCCCGGCCCCGTGCTGCGCCCGCCGCCCGGCATGGCCGCGCCCTATGGCGCCGCCCCGTCGCCCGCGTTCTCGCCGGCATTTTCGCCCATGGCGGACCAGCTCGACGAGCCCGGTGCGCGCGCGGTCGAGGTCGCCGCCATGCTCGGCAGCTCGGTGGTGTCGGTCAAGCACGTGATGAACCCGCGCGGTGGCAAGGTCACCACCGCCACCTACGCGCTGCTCGCGCTGGCCGGAGCCAGCCTGGTGGTCGGCCTCATCGGCTTCTCGGTTGGCTACCGCAACGCCTCGTTCAACGCCGGCAAGCGGCACCAGTGGGTCGAGGTCGAGAAGCGGCCGTCGTGGGCGTTCCACCCCCGCCACCTCGGCATCGAGAACGACGTCATGCTGTTCCTCGGCATGCCGCTCGGCATCGCCTTCCTCGCCGCCGGCCTCCTGCGCTGGCGCGAGGAGACCGGCTCGAACCCGTGGTTCCGCATCGGCCAGGACGCGGGCGTCGAGTACCCGACCACCGACGCGCCGGCCGGCAGCTTCGCGCTGGTCGCGCCGCGCGGCGACGACTTCGTCTTCAATTTCACCCACGGGATGGAGGGCGATCTCAACGTCGACGGCCAGATCACCTCGCTGGCCGACCTGGCCGCGCAGGGGCGGGCCACCCCGTCGTCGACGGCGCCCGGCGGCCTCGAGTTCGCCATCCCGCAGAAGGCCCGCATCCGGCTCAAGACCGGCGCCACCACCTTTCTGGTGACCTCGGTGCCGCAGCCGAAGCGCCACCCGGTGCCGCTGTTCGCGGGGCTCGAGAGCCGCGTGCTCCTGTACTTCGCCGGCTCGGCCGCGGTGATCATGAGCTTCATCGGCCTCCTGTGGACGGTGCCGCCCGACCAGGAGAGCGTCCCCGGCGAGATGGTGGTCGACGAGAGCAACGCCAACTCGGCCCAGACCCTGTCGCAGGAGGATCCGCCGCCCCCGCCCGAGGAGGACAAGGACGAGGGCGAGGACGAGTCCGGTGGTAAAGGCACCGCCATGGCGCTCGACGAGGGCAAGATGGGCAAGAAGGACTCCGACCGCACGGAGGGTCAGTTCCAGATGAAGAAGACCTCCGACCAGGAGCAGCTGGCTCGCCAGAACGCCCTGGAGCAGGCCCGCACCGCCGGCGTCCTCGGCGCCGCCCAGATGCTGGCCGGCAGCAGCTTCGCCTCGCAGACCGGCACCGGTGACATCTCCTCAGGCTTCGATGACCTCGACATCCAGGGCGGTCTGCTCGGCAACGAGCCCGGCGAGATGAGCGGTGGCTTCGGCTTCGGTCGCTCGGGCTTCGGGCCCGGCGGCGGCGGCACCGGCTGGGGAACCATCGGCACCGGTCGCTACGGCACCATCGGTCACGGCAACGGCACCGGCTCGGGCTACGGCGTCGGCGGCGGGCGCGGCGGCATGCGCGGCCGCCAGGCGGCGGTGCCCTCGGTCCGCATCGGCCAGCCCAGCTCGGTCGGTGATCTCGACAAGGCCATCATCCGCCGCTACATCAAGCGCAACATCCAGAAGATCAGCTACTGCTACGAGAAGCAGCTGCTGGCCCAGCCCACCCTCGAGGGTACGGTGTCGACCCAGTTCTTCATCGGCCCGACCGGCGTGGTCAGCGACGCCCGCAGCAGCGGCGTCAGCGGCGATGTCTCCAGCTGCGTCGCCGCGGTCATCAAGGCCATCGAGTTCCCGAAGCCGAAGGGCGGCGGCGGCGTGCAGGTGAACTACCCGTTCACCTTCCGGCCCACCGGCGGTTCCTGATCGAGCCCACGCGTAGCTGACGATACCGAGGAGGCCGGCGACCGAAAGGTCCCGGCCTTCGCTGCGTCTGGCTGAGGCTCGGCTGCGTTGTTCGTCGCGCCTGCGCCGCACCCGGGCCACACCGTTTGTCGACCCGCGGGCTGTGGTTTGGTCCGCATCCTGATAGTGTTCGCCGGCAAGGAGGAACTCGATGGCTCGTCCTCGTCTCATCTCGGCCGCCGCGGTCGCGCTGGCCTTGGCCCTGGGTACTGCTGGCTGCGGCAACCCGGCCCGCAACGACTCGATCAAGCGCGCCAACACCGGGGTCCGCGCCCTCGGTAGCCACCAGCTCGACACCGCGATCAACGAGCTCAAGGAGGCGGTCCGCCTCTACAAGGAGAACCACTC
>JAYVSF010000680.1:0-10314 GCA_043775605.1 Myxococcales bacterium | reverse complement strand
CTGGCCCGAGGGCGACGTCGACCTCGCGCTGCTCGGCCACGACGCCGAGTGGGCGGTGGTGCGGCGGCTGCTCGAGCTCGGCGATCACGTCGTGCGCGCGGCGGCCGGCTGCGAGCCGCACGTGGTCGCGCACTACCTGCTCGAGCTGGCCGGCGACCTGTCCCGCTGGTACACGCTCGGCAACGGCGATCGCGCGCTGCGGGTGCTGTGCGACGATCCGGCGCTGCGGGCGGCGCGGCTGGCGCTGGTCCACGCGGTCCAGCAGGCCCTGGCCCGCGGCCTTGCGATGATCGGCCTGCAGGCGCCCGACGTGATGTGACGCTGCTACGCTCTCGTCATGGTCACCGAGGACGAGCTCAAGGCTGCGATGGATCGGATCAAGACGGTCGCGAGCGTGGGCACGAGTGATCAGCTCGCGCTCTACGCGCTGTACAAGCAGGCAACCGTCGGTGACCTGAGCGGGTCGCGACCCGGCATGCTCGACGTCAAGGGCCGCGCCAAGTACGACGCCTGGGCCGGCAAGCGCGGGCTGGCGGCGGCCGACGCGCGGGCGGCGTACGTCGCGCTGGTCCTACGCCTGGCACCGTGATGCAGACCGTCACCGTGCAGGGCGTCGAGGTGCCGTGGATCCTGTACGGCACCGCGTGGAAGGAGGACCGCACCACCGACGTCACGGTGGCGGCGCTGGCGGCCGGCTTCCGCGGCGTCGACACCGCGAACCAGCGCAAGCACTATGTCGAGGAGGACGTCGGCCGGGCGCTGGCGGTGGCGACGGTGCCGCGCGACCAGCTGTTCGTGCAGACCAAGTTCACGTACCAGCGCGGCCAGGACGATCGGCTGCCGTACGACCCGGCGGCGCCGGTGGCCGAGCAGGTCGAGCAATCGTTCGCGAGCTCGCTCGGACACCTCGGCATCGAGCGGCTCGACGCGCTGCTCCTGCACGGGCCCGAGGAGTCGCGCGGCTGGACCGCGAACGATCGCGCGGCGTGGGCGCGGTTCGAGGCCCTGCACCGGCGCGGCGTGGTCGGCTTGCTCGGGCTGTCGAACGTGCGGGTCGAGCAGCTCGACGCGCTGTGGGCCGAGGCGGCGGTGAAGCCGGCGCTGGTGCAGAACCGCTGCTACGCGCGCGACGGCTGGGATCGCGAGGTTCGAGCGTGGTGTCGCGAGCGCGGCGCCGGGTACCAGGGGTTCTCGCTGTTGACCGCGAACCGGGTCGAGCTCGGTCGACCGGCGGTCGCCGCGATCGCGAACCGGCGCGGCCGCACGGTTCCCGAGATCGTGTTCGCGTTTGCCCGCCAGAGCGGGATCATCGTGCTGACCGGCACGACCAGTCCGGCGCATCTGCGCGCGGATCTCGCGGCGGCCGAGCTGGTGCTCGATCCCGTCGAGCTCCGCACGCTGCTCGAGGGCTGAGCTGATGCCGGCGTTGTCGAAGTCGTGACCATCGACGAACCCGGCCGTCATCGTCGCGCCGCGGGCCTTGCCGTCGATCTTGATCTTGATGTCGCCGGTTGCGGCTGTGCCTGCGCCGCCTTGCCGATCCCGAGCCCGAGCGTGTCTTACGGCGTGGTGGCGGGGCCGACCGGATCGGCCGGCGGCTCCTCGGTCGGCAGGTCGTCGATCGCGGTCGGATCGTCGACCGGTGGCTCGGTCTGGCACAGCGGGGCGGCGCTCGGCGCCAGGGCGCGCAAGGCGAGTCCGGCGCGTTCGACGATCTTGCCGGTCTCGTGGCCGAGGGCGGCGTTGTACAGCCGCAGCGCGCCGGTGCCGTCCTCGTACAGCAGGCGATCGTCGTCGATCCACTGCACGCCGAACCGGCTGGCCGCGGTCAAGACGTGCTTGTAGGTGCCGGCCTTGGCGTCGGCGACGTACAGCGACGGCTGGGCAGCGGCGTCGTCCTTCACGCACGGATCGGTCGCGGTCGCGAACGCGAGCCGACCGCCGCCGGGTGACGGCGCCACGGTCTCGAGTCGCGGCGCGCCGTGATCGTCGATGGCGACCACCGCCGCCAGCTTGTCGACGACCGCGGGATCGAGCCCGGCCGGCCAGGTCGTCGGCTCGACCACCACCACGTCGTCGAGCGACAGCTCCACCTGCGGGCCGGCAGGTGTGGCGCCGGCGGTCTTGGTCAGCTTGCCGGTGGTGCGATCGACGACGTAGCTGGTCTGCACGCCGGGCGCCCAGCGGCCAGCCGCGGTCGCGGTCACCACCACCACCTGCTCGCCGGGGCCATAGCCGGCCCAGACGAAGCGGGCCTTGGGCACCGCCGCCTGCACCGACGTGACCGTCTTGTCCTTCGGGCTCCACGCGCTCACCCACGACCGGGTCAGCAGCGGCGCGGCGGCGGCGCCCGCGGCGCGACCGCTACCGACGGCGGCGACCTTGGCCGGATCCGCGACCAGCGCCTGGGTGAAGCCCGCGAGCAACAGCTCACCCGAGGGGGAGCGCAGCGCCGCGGCCAGGGTGTGATCGGTGTGGGTGACGCGGAGGAAGCGCTTCTGATCGAGATCGTAGGCGTACAGCTCGCCGCGGGTGGCGGCGTAGCCGGTGCCGGGCTTGGGCAGCTTCCAACCCGAGCGACGAGCGAGGATCAGCGGCTGGCTGGCGAGCGCCCGGTCGACCGCAGCGCCGAGCGCCGTCGACGTGTCGAGCAGCGCCTTGCCTTGCCCTGTGGTCAAGAAGCTGGCCAGGTCGGGATCCTGGGCGAGGCCGGGGCCCCAGCGCAGCCAGTCGGCGGCGAGCGGCATGAGCAACGACTCAAGGGCCTTGGTCGGCTCGCCGGTGTTGGCCCGCGCCTCGCCTAGCGCCCAGCGGGCGTCGAGGTGATCGCCGTCCTTGGCCAGGGTCGCCTCGGCGGCCGCCTTGATCGCCGCCCAGTCGCGCGGCGTCGCCTTGTACGCGGCGACCACCTTCTCGTACTCCTTCGCCGCCGGACCATAGACGTAGTTGAAGCGCTTGACCTCGTTGACACCGAGCTGGGGCAGGACCTGCGGCACCGGCGTGGCCGCACTGCCGGAGCCGGCGGCGGCGCCGCCGTTGCTCTTCTTGTCGCCGCCACACGCGGAGCTGGCCAGCGCCAGCGTCAACCCGATCGAGCCGAGACCCATCCGTCGTGCTGCCATTGGCGCGTGTCCTCCAGCGCGCACTCTACAGTGTCGTCAGTCCTGGAACAGGTTCTCCGACGCGGTCTCCACGCCGTGGCGATCGCCGTGCAGCGCGTCGGTCAGATCGGCGGTGGTCTTGCGCAGCCGGGCGCCGAGCACCTGGACGAAGCTCCACAACAGCTTGGTCGCCAGCTCCGGCTCCTTCTTGATGATCTCGTAGAAGTCCTTGCGCTTGAGCGCGATCAGCCGCGACGGCTCGGCCGCGAGCGCCGACAGCGACCGCACCGAGCGATCGACCAGCGCCATCTCGCCGAAGTGCTGGCCCTTGCCGAGCTCGGCCACCGTCACCTCGCCCTTCTTGAGCCGCACCGCCCCGATCAGCACGATGTACATCGAGTCGCCAGCGTCGCCCTCGGCGAACAGCGGTTGCTCGGCCGCGGCGTCGATGACGTTCGCGATGTTCGCCACCCGCACCAGCTCGCGGTACGACAGGTAGCGGAACATCTGCATGGCCTTGAGCGCGTCGAGCTTGAGCGACGCGTCGCCGCTCTTCGCGGTCGGCTCGGCGGTCGCCGACACGTCGCCGACCCGGATCACCACGCCGGTGATGTTGTCGTGGCCGCCGCGCGAGTTGGCGATGTCGATCAGCTGGCGCGGCACGTCCTTGACGTCGCCGTCCGCCAGCAGCGCCGGCAGGCCGTCCTCGTCGAGGTAGGCGTACAGGCCGTCTGAGCACAGCAGCAGCCGGTCGCCGGGCAGGATGTCGAAGTCGAAGGTGTCGACCTCGACCGACGCGTAGACCCCGACCGCGCGGGTCACCGCGTTCTTGAACTGCTTGTACGGCGACGACTCGACCTGATCGCGCTTGAGCTTGCCGCGCCGGACCAGCTCGTTCATCAGCGAGTGGTCCTCGGTGAGCTGGTGGCTCTGGCTCTGCCGGGCCAGGTAGATCCGGCTGTCGCCGACGTGGGCGATGAAGCCGCGCAGGTGATCGGGCGCGCCCGCGATCAGCAGCACCGACGTGGTCGTGCCCATGCCGCGCTTGTCGGCCTCGGCCTGGGCCCGGCCGTGGATCGTCGAGCAGGCGGTCTGGACCGCGTGCTCGAGCATCTGCAGGATCTCCACCGCGCCCCCGCCGGCCTCGTCGGCGCGGTAGCGATCGAGCAGGTCGCGGTTGGCGTGGACCGCGTCCCGGATCTCGTGGACCGCGATCGACGACGCCACCTCGCCGGCGGCGTGGCCGCCCATGCCATCGGCGACCAGGAACAGCCGCAGCTTCTTGTCGATGAGAAAGTTGTCCTCGTTGTGGGTGCGCTGCCGCCCCACGTCGGTCGCCGCCGCGAAGGTCAACTCCATCGAAGTTCGGCGTAACACGGTCGCCGCCAGGTGGTCAACGCAACGCCTCCTGGTCGATCGCGCGCTGTCGCTCGCTGGGGCAGCTTGCGCTCGTCGCCGACCCGCACTAACCCTCGGCCATGTCCAACCGGCTCGCCGGCGAGTCGTCGCCCTACCTGCTGCAGCACCGCGACAACCCGGTCGACTGGTACCCGTGGGGCGCCGACGCGTTCGCCCGGGCCCGCGAGCTCGATCGCCCGGTGTTCGTGTCGATCGGCTACGCCGCGTGCCACTGGTGCCACGTGATGGCGCACGAGAGCTTCGAGGACGCCGACACCGCGGCGCTCATGAACCAGCTCTACGTCAACATCAAGGTCGACCGCGAGGAGCGCCCCGACGTCGACACGATCTACATGAACGCGATCCAGGTCCTCGGCGAGGGCGGCGGCTGGCCGCTGTCGGCGTTCTGCCTGCCCGACGGCCGCCCGTATTTCCTGGGCACCTACTTCCCGGTCCGCGATCGCTACGACCGGCCGAGCTTCAGCAAGGTGCTGCGGGCGATGGCCCAGGCCTATCGCGAGGAGCACGACAAGGTCATGGAGAACGTCGACAGCCTGATCGACGGCCTGGCCCAGGTCGACCGCCACTACCGGGGCGCGCCGGCGGCGGCGCCGACCCCGCTGGCGCCGGCGATGCTGGTCGCCGCCGGGCGGCAGATCGCGCAGCGCTGCGACCCCGCGCTCGGCGGCCTGACTGGCGCGCCCAAGTTCCCGTCGACGTCGGCGCACGAGCTGCTCGGCCGCGCGGCCCGGCTCGAGTTCGGTGGGCCGGCCCGGGCGGCGTTCGTGCGCTGGGCCGAGGCGATGGCGGCCGGCGGCATCTACGATCATCTCGGCGGCGGCTTCGCCCGCTATTCCGTCGACGATCGCTGGCTGGTGCCGCACTTCGAGAAGATGCTCTACGACAACGGCCAGCTGCTCGGGATCTACGGCGACGCGTTCGCGCTCACCGCCGATCCCCGCCACCAGCGGGTCATCGTCGAGACCGTGGCCTGGCTCGAGCGCGAGCTGCTCGGCACTGACGGTGGGTTGTGGGCCAGCCTCGACGCCGACAGCGACGGTCGCGAGGGCGCGTTCTACGTCTGGACGCCGATCCAGGTCCGGGCCGCGCTCGGGCCGATCGAGGCGCTGCACCTGTGCCGGGCCTACGGCGTGGTCGAGGGCGGTAACTTCGAGCGCGGGGCCAGCGTGCTGTCGCGGATCGCGCCGATCGGGCCGGCGTTCGACGAGGCCCACCTCGACGGCCTACGGGCCAAGCTGCTGGCCGCGCGCGGGGCTCGGGTCCGGCCGGCCACTGACGACAAGGTGCTGGCCGGCTGGAACGCGCTCGCGGTCAGCGGCCTGTGCCGGGCCTGGTGCGCGACCGGCCACGCGCTGGCGCTCGCGCTCGCGGTCCGGGTCGGCGACTTCCTCGTCGACCGCATGATCACCGGCGATCGCCTGGCCCGGGTGTGGACCCGCGGCCTGGGCCGGCTCGACGGCACCCTCGACGATTACGCGTTCACCGCCAGGGCGCTGCTCGACCTGGCCGAGGCCACCGGCGACGCCCGTTACTGGCAGCACGGCGCCCGCCTGCTCGCCGCGATCCGCGCCCGCTTCTATCGCGCCGACGACGGCGGCATCTTCTACCTCACGGCCGACGACGAGCCCGAGCCGTTGATCCATCGGCCCGAGTCTCACCACGACGGCGCGATCCCGTCGGGCGCGGCGGTCGCGGTCGCGGCGCTGATCCGGCTCGGCCACGTCGCCGGCGACGACGAGGCGCTGGCCATCGCCGAGCGCTACCTGACCCGGCGCCTGGGCTCGGGAGCGCTCGGCCCGCTCGGCGCCGCCAGCCTGCTGGCCGCGCTCGACGATCTCCTGCACGCGCAGGTGGTCGTGATCACCGACGGCGCTGGGCGCGACGCGCTGCTGACGGCGGCCCGCGGTGCGTTCGCACCGACCTGCATGCTGGCCGGGCCGTGGGCGGCGGCGAGCGTGCTCGATGGCAAGGTCGCGGCCGGTGATCGGGCCCGGGCCTTCGTCTGCCGGGGCCCGGTCTGCTCGGCGCCCGTCGACGAGCCGGCCGCCCTGGCCGCGCTGCTGTCGGCGCCACCCGCCTGAGAGGGTTGGCGGGGCGCGCTCGACCGGGGCGGTGGCGGTATGATCGGTCGATGACGGTCGCGCGCATCCTCTGCCTCCTGGTCGTCCCGATCGCGCTGACCCTCGCCACCGCCGCGCCGGCGGCCGCCGGCATCCCGATCGTCGGTCAGCCGTGGCCCCAGCCGACGCTCAAGTCGTGGCTCGGCGCGGTGCCGAGCGCCGACGACGCCGCTGGCAAGGTCGTCATCCACTGGTTCTGCAAGCCCAAGTCCGATCCCTGTCGCGACGACCTGGCCCGCATCTTCAACATGCGCGAGCAGAGCAACAAGGTCTACGTCGTTGCGTACATCAACGGCACCGCCAAGGACGCCGGCAAGCTCGACCCGGTGCGCGGCGACGTCGGTAGCGGCGCGGTCGCGTACGGCAAGCCGGTGGCCGCGCTGATGAAGGCGATGGGCATCGGCCCGTCGACCTTGCCGATGGCGATCGTGGTCGGCACCGACGGCAACGTGGTGATGGTCACCACCACCGGCGACCCCGAGCTGCTCGATCGCCGCGACGCCACGATCGCGACGTTGATCAACGGCGCCCACGAGTACACGCTCGGCGCGTTTTCCCCCAAGGGCACGGTCAAGGTCGGTCAGTCGTTCGAGGTCGGCGTCCGCATCGAGCTCGCGACCTGGCTGCGGTTCGCGCCCGATCGACCGGCGGTCCTGACCGTGACCCCGCCGCCCGACGTCACCTGCGACGCGACCCGGGTCGGCCCCGAGAAGATGCGGATCGTCAACAATACCCTCGAGGCCAGCACGCGCTGTCAGGCGGCGGTGAAGGGCAGCTACGAGGCGCGGGGCATGGTCCGCTTCAACTTCGTCGGGCCGCGCGGCGCGGTCGGCCTCGGCGACGACGGCGTGGTCTGGAAGTTCGAGGTCCGCGCCGATCCGGTGGTCAAGCCGGCACCTGCGCCGGCGCGCAACGCTGGCCCCTGAGCCCTCACCCGTCCTGAAGCGGGCTCGGTTTGACATCCCGCAGGGCGTGCGCACGTTGACGTCCATGTTCAAGACCTGGCGCCTGGGGCGCTTGCTTGGCTTCCCCATCGAGGTGAGCGCGAGCTTCGTGGTCCTGCTCGGCGTGGTGCTGCTGTGGCTCGGCGGCTTCTGGGGCCTGGTCGCGGTCGGCCTGACCTTCTCGTCGGTGCTGGTCCACGAGCTCGGCCACGCGGTGGTGGCGCGCCGGCTCGGCGTGCCGGTGTCGGCGATCGGCCTGCACTTCTTCGGCGGCGCCGCCCAGATGGCCGGCATGCCGCGGACCGCGCGCCACGAGATCGCGATCGCAGCGGCCGGCCCGGCGGTGTCGCTGGCGCTGGCCGGCGCCGGGCTGGGCCTCGGCCACGTCCTCGGCTCGCCGCTGATCGCGCTGGTCGGCTGGATCAACCTGGTGCTGGCGATCTTCAACCTGATCCCGGCGTTGCCGATGGACGGCGGCCGCATCCTGCGCGCGCTCCTGACCCGCCGGCTCGACTACGTCCGCGCCACCGACGCCGCGGTCAAGGTCGCGCGGGTGGTGGCGGTCGGCTTCGGCGTGGTCGGCCTCGCGACCAGCAACCTGCAGCTGGTCGTGCTGGCGCCGCTGCTGTGGGCGATGGGCAGCCGCGAGCGGATGCTGGCGCGGATGATGGCGCCGCGGGTCAGCTACGATCGCGGTGGCTACACCGACCGCGGCGTCGAGGTCCTGCCCCGCCCGCTGGTGGTCCGCACCGTCGGCGGCCGCTGGATCATCGAGCGGTAGCGGCGGTCGTCGTCGAGCGCCCGCGGGCCCCGTGTGATCGCGGTGTGATGCTGGCGCCGGCCGGTCGGGGACGGTGCCGCACGGCGAAGATGCTGCGGTCGCGCTGTTCGCGGCCTTGGTCGAGGTCGAGGAGGCCCTCACCCACGGCGTCGCAGGGTGCAGCCATGGCCGGGCGGCGGTCGAGTTGCTGGTAGGCCCTAACGACCGGGGCCGAGGCGCTGCAGGAGCGGCAGGCGATCGGCGGGCAGGCGGTCCTCGGCGGCCAGGCCGGCGAGGGCGCGGCGGGCGGCGTCCTCGTCGGCGGCAATCGCGGCGCGGGTCGCGGCGGCGTCGGTCGACGGAGCAGCGCGGTTGACCCGGGCCCGCAGCGCGTGGGCGTCGGCGGCGAGCGCGGTCCACAGCGCCGACTCGGGCGAGGCCGCGGTCGCGATCGTGGCCTCGGCCACCGCGTGCTCGGCGTCGGCGCGGGCGCCGCCGTCGTCGCCGGCCGCGAGCCGGAGGTCGCCGCGCAGCACCAGCGCGGTGACCAGGGTCTCCTTCCACTCGACGTTGACGGCGTCGGCGGCCACCAGCGGCGCCGCGTCGTCGACCGCGCGCCCGGCGGCGGCCAGCGCCTGATCGCGTCGGCCGAGGCTGGCGTAGATCCGGGCCAGCCCGGTCTCGGACAGGGCCAGCTCGTTGCGCAGCCCGGCCTGATCGGGGCTGGCGGCCACCAGCTCGCTGCGGGTGTCGAGCGCGGTCACCGCGGCCCGGCGGGCGTCGTCGAGCTCGCCGCCGGCCCAGCGCGCCAGCGCGACCTTGCTGTCGGCCCACGCCACCATCCGCCGCCACAGCGGGCTCTTCGGATCCTTGGCCAGCAGCTTGCCCCGCAGATCGCGGGTGAGCTGGTACTCGGCCAGGGCCGCGGCCGTGGCCCCACGCCACATCCGCGCGTCGCCGCGCCGAAAGTGCATGCGCGACAGGTCGATCTGCCAGCTGGTGTTCTTGTCGTCGGTGGCGACCAGCTGCTCGTGGTTGGCCAGGGCCTGGCCGAGCAGCTCGTCGGCCCGCGCGGCGTCGCCGCGATCGACCAGGGCGTAGGCCCAGTTCGACAGGATGATCCCGCGATCGCGGCGCCAGGTCGTGTTGCCGGGATCGCGGCGCAGGAGCCCGTCGATCACCGCCAGCGCGCGCTCGTAGGTCGCGGTCGCGGTGCCGATCTTGCCGAGCTCGCGCTCGAGGTCGGCGACCTGGATGTGGGCGCGGACCAGCTCGAGCTGGCGGTCGGTGTCCTCGGGATCGTCGGTGACCAGCTGGTCGCGCAGCGCCTCGCAGGCCCGGTACTCGTCGAGCGCGCCCTGCGAGTCGCCGCGGGCCTGCAGCGTGCTCGCCAGCTTGAGGTGGCTGGTGGCGAGGTTGGCGGTGGCCTGGGCGTCCTTGCCGTCGGCGGCGTCGACCACGCGCTGGCGGGCCGCCATCGCCGCGGCGTACAGCACGCTGGCATCGGCCAGCTCGCCGCGGTTGCGGGCGACGTCGGCGATCAGATCGCGGGCGTCGGCGCCGCCCAGCAGCGCGACCCGATCGTCGGGGGTGAGCTCGAGCACCTGATCGTAGCGGACCAGCGCGCCGCGGTAGGTCTCGACCTCGGCGGCGTAGTCGCCGCGCTCGTGCTGGACCCTGCCGATCTCGACCAGCAGCTCGGCCAGCAGCCGGGTGCGAGGCGCGCGGCGCGAGTCGGGGCCCCGGCGCGCGAGGAGCAGCACCTCCATCCGGGCCTGACCGTCGCGCAGCGAGGCCAGCGCGGCGTCGGGCGCGCCGCGGACCCGCTCGGCCTGACCCAGCGTGTACAGCGCGGCCGCGAGGTGCTCGACGTCGCCGTCGGTGATGCCGCCCGGCAGGCCGGCGAGCGTGAGGTAGTAGTCTCGGACCGAGCCGCCCATGCCGGTCAGCAGATCCTTCCTGCCGATCGC
>JAYVSF010000679.1:0-5424 GCA_043775605.1 Myxococcales bacterium | reverse complement strand
GATCCCATGGTCCGACCGGCGGCACAGGTCACAATCCCAGGCCCGCCGACCGGCGCGATCGCAGAAAACTGAGGCGGACGGCGAGGGTGGTGGCGCGAGTCAGAAGCACGAGCCGTAGGTGATGGGCCCGATCGTCGCCGGTGTGGTGAGGGCGTTGCAGCTGCCCGACCCACCCGGGCAACTCCCTTGCGCACACTGGCCCCCCGGGCAGATGCAGGTCGGCCGGCACTGGTTGCTGGTGCCGTTGAGGGTGATGCAGTCGAGCCCGGGCCGGCAATCGCGATTGGTCATGCACGGCAGGCCAACGTTGCCGCCGGTCTGCGGCGTGGGATCGCAGTCGGTGAGGTAGCGCTGCAGGCCGCTCGCCTCGCGGTAGATGTGACAGGCCCACGTCGCCGGGCAGGTCGCGTTGGTGGTCGACGTCGGCACGCAGTCGGTGGTGCAGGTGGTCGTGGTGGTCCCGGGAATGTTCATCGGCGGGTTGCCGAACGTCAGGTGGATGATGCACAGGCCGCCGGCGCCGGCGCACTCGTCGTCGTTGTTGCAGTAGCGGCGGCAGCGGCCGACGCACACGTGCTCGGCGGCGCAGGTCGTCGCCATCGTGCACACCGTGGTCTCGGTGCCGTGGAAGTTGTCGGCGCGGCAGCGGGTGCCGCCGGTCGCGACCATCGTGAGGTCGAGGTCGCACACCGGGGTTGCCGGCAGCTGCGCGCAGCCACACTGCGGCAGGATCGAGCACGGCTGCTGCGAGCACTGCGCGGAGGCGTCGATCGGCGCGTCGATCCCGCCATCGGTCGCCGCGTCGCGACCGGCGTCGATGGTGGCCGCGTCGCCGCCGGCGTAGGTGGCGCGTGCGCAGCCCGCGATCAGGACCAGCGCGGCCGTGAGCGCTGCGAGCGCGAGGGAGCGTGCACCTGGCATCGGCCGTGATCGTACACCGTGGCGAGGGACGGTGGCGCGCCAGCGCGCGAGCGACCGAGCGACGCAGGTCAGTGGTCGCGGCGACCGAGCGCGGCCGGGGCGCGGCTGCGGCTGCGGCCGACCGCGAGCAGCACCAGCGCGAGGATGAACGGCAGCGGGCGCATCAGCTCGGTGGGCACGCCGAGCCCCGTGCTCTGCAGCCGGAGTTGCAGCGCCTCGGCGGCGCCGAAGCCGAGGCACACCGCCGCGACCACCGCCGGCCGCCAGCCGCCCATGATCACCGCGGCCAGCGCGACGTAGCCGCGCCCGCCCGACATCTCCGAGGTGAAGCCCTTCACCGCCAGGGACAGCTGCGCGCCGCCGAGGCCCGCGACCGCACCGCCGAGGATCGCGGCGGCCCAGCGAGCCCGCGCGACGCTGGCGCCGGCGGCCGCGACCGCGTCGGGGCGCTCGCCGCTGGCGCGGATGCGCAGGCCGAGCCGGGTGGCAAGGACCAGCCCGATGACCGCCGCGGTGGCGATCACCGTGACCAGCACGATCGGGTTGTGGCCGATCGCGCTGCTGACGCCCGGGCACTGCGGCGAGTTGGCCGACTGGCCGTACAGGACCTGCAGCAAGTAGCGCGTGAGGCCGGAGGCGGCGAGGTTGAGCGCGACCCCGGTGACGACCTGATCGGCGCGCAGCCGGACCGTCCAGAATGCCTGGACCGCGCCGACCGCGGCGCCCGCCGCCATCGCCGCCGCGATGCCGACCGCGACCGAGCCGCTGGCGCGCGCGAACACCGCGGCCGCGAACGCGCCCCACAGCAGCTTGGCCTCGAGCGCAAGATCGACGATGCCGCTGCGCTCGGTCAGGGCCCCGCCGAGCGCGGCCAGCAGGTACGGCACGGTGATCCGCACGACCTGGGCCAGGAACGCGAGCGACAGGATCGACGCGAGGACCGCGGCGAGGGGGTCCATCATCGCCGGCGCCCCCAGCCGGTCGCGGTCGCGGCGGCGACCAGCACGACCACGGCCTGCAGCACGTCGACCAGCTCCTTGGGCACCAGCTCGCCGACCGCCAGCCCACCGTGGGCCAGCACGCCGAAGATCAACGCCGACACCAGCACGGCCGCGGGTCGACCGGCGGCGAGCAGCGCGACCGCGACCCCGAGGAAGCCCTGGCCGCGGCCGAGCCCCTCCTCGTAGACGTGCTTGGAGCCGAGGACGAAGTGGGCGCCGGCCAGGCCGGCCAGGCCGCCCGCGGTCGCCATCGCGGTGAGCCGCGCGCGGGCGACGTCGATGCCGCTGGCCGCGGCCGCGTCGGGGCCGGCGCCGACCATGCGCCAGCCCAGGCCGGTGGTGGTGCGGGCGAGCAGCCACGCGACCAGCGCCGCCGCCGCGATCGCCAGGAGCACCGACGCGCTCGCGTTCGACGCGCCCAGCCCGAGCGAGGGTAGCTGCGCGCCAGCGACGATGTCGGTGGTGCGGGTGGTCTCGCCGACGAACAGCCAGCCGTTGCCCAGCCACAGCACCACGCCGGTGAGGATCGCGTTGAGCGCGATCGCGACGATGACCTCGTGGGCGCCGCGGTAGGCCCGCAGCGCGCCGGTGGCGGCGCCGATCGTCGCCCCGCCGGCGACGGCGGCGGCCAGCGCCAGCGGCACGACGAGGATCGCGGGCGTGCCGGCGGGCACCGCGGCGGCGGCGAGCGCGCAGGCCAGGGCGCCGGTCGTCATCTGGCCCTCACCGCCGATGTTGAACAGACCCGCCGCGCGCGGCACCGCGACCGCGAGGCCGAGCAGCGCCAGCGGCGTGGCCCGGAACAGCACCGAGCCGACGCCGTAGGTGTCGCCGAGGCTGGCGCCGAGCAGCGCGCGCCACACGATCCACGGCGACGCGCCGGCGGCGATGGTGAGCACGCTGCCAGCCGCCAGCGCGACCAGCAGCGCGACCGTCGCGGCCTCGAGCTCGCCGCGCCACGACCGCGCGCTCACGCCGCCTCCGAGGCTGTGAATCTTTGCAGATACCCAGCCTCTGATCGATCGGCTCGCCGACGAGGAACGTCGGCAGCGCCTGTACTGAAACGAGCTTGTTTCACAAACTCTCCGCCGGCGTCGCGCCGACCATCCAGGCGCCGAGCCGGACCCGGACGTCGTCGGCGTCGAGGGCAACGCCGGCCAGCTCGCCGACCAGCCGGCCGCGGTGGAGCACGACGATCCGGTCGGACAGCGCCAGCAGCTCGTCGAGATCGGCCGAGACCACGAGCACGCCGGCGCCGGCGTCGGCGGCCGCGAGCAGGCGGGCGTGGATGCGCGCGACCGCCGCCAGATCGACGCCGCGGGTGGGCTGAGCGGCGAGGACGAAGCGGCCCCCGGGCCGGTCGAGCTCGCGCGCCACCACCAGCTTCTGCTGGTTGCCGCCCGACAGCGCGCGCGCCGGCATCGACGGATCGGCCGGGCGGACGTCGAGCTCGGTCAGCAGGCGCGTCGCCAGCGCGGCCTGGGCCCGGCGATCGAGGCGCCAGCCCCGGGCGACCTCGCGCTGGCGGCCGAGCGCGACGTTGTCGGCGACGGTGGCGTCGAGCACCAGGCCGTGGCGGTGGCGATCCTCGGGCACGAACGCCAGGCCGCGGGCCCGCCGCGCCGCGACCGTGGCCCCCGTGACGTCGACGCCGTCGACGGCGATCGTCCCGGCGTGCGCGACCTCGAGCCCGGCCAGCGCCAGCACCAGCTCGCGCTGACCGTTGCCCTCGACCCCGGCCAGCCCGACGATCTCGCCGGCGCCGACGTCGAGATCGACGCCGCGCACGCCGCCGCCGGCCGGGCCGGGCGCGATCAGCCCGCGCACCCGGAGTCGCGAACCGGAGTCCGCGTTCGTTCCCGCGCCCGTCCGCTTGCGCCTCGGCGGGCGCGGCAGATCGCCGACCATCTCGCGGGCGATCACCGCGGCGCTGGTGCCGCGCGGCAACTCGGCGACGGTCCGCCCGGCGCGCAGCACCGTGATCGCGTCGGCGACCGCCACCACCTCATCGAGCTTGTGGGTCACCAGCACCACCGCGCCGCCCGCCTTCGCGATCGCCCGCAGCAGCTCGAGCAGGCGCCCGACCTCGACCGCCGCCAGCAGCGCGGTCGGCTCGTCGAGGATCAAGAGCCGCGGCGAGCGCGACGCCACCAGCGCGATCTCGGCCCGCTGCTGCTCGCCCACCGTCAGGTCGCCGGCCAGCCGGTCGACGGGCAGGTCGAGCTCGAGGCGCGCGCCCGCGGCCCGCATCGCCGCCCGCGCCGCATCGAGGTCGAGCAGCCCGCACCGGGTCCGCTCGTGGCCGAGCGCTGCGTTCTCGGCCAGGGTCAAGGTCGGAACCAGCATGCCGTGCTGGTGGACCATGCCGATGCCCTTGCGCTGCGCGGTCGCGACGTCGAACCGGGCCAGCGCGATCGGCCCGTCGATGGTCAGCTCGCCGCGGTCCGCGGGCAGGAGCCCGTACGCGATCCGCATCAGCGTCGACTTGCCGGCGCCGTTCTCGCCGCACAGCGCGTGGACCGTGCCGCGCGCGATCGCGACGTGGGCGCCGGCCAGCGCCACGCTGTCGCCGAACCGCTTGTGCGCGGTGAGGGCGAGCGCGGGCCCACTGTCGGCCAGCGCGTCATGATCCGCCGTCGCGGTCACTGGCTCGGCACCTCGATGCGCCCCGCGATGATCTCGGCGGCCAGGGCCCGGGCGGCGACCCGGATCGGCTCGGGCAAGAGCCGCAGGTTGTCGTCGTCGGCGACGAAGCCGACGCCGTCGTCGGCGAGGCCGAGCTCGCGCAGCCCGCCGCGGAACCGGCCGGCGGCGACGTCGGCGACCGCGTCGAACACCGCGATGTCGACCCGCTTGATCATGCTGGTCAGCACGCAGCACGGCGCCTCGTGGAACTGGTCGGAGTCGACGCCGATCGCCAGCCGGCCTCGGGCCGACGCCGCCGCCAGCACCCCGGCGCCGGTCTTGCCCGACGCGTGATAGATGATGTCGGCGCCGCGATCGTACTGGGCCGAGGCCAGCTCCTGCCCGAGCGTGGGATCGGCGAACGCCTTGGGGTCGGTGCCGGCGTAGGCCGACAGCACCGTGCAGGCGGGGCAGACGTGGTGGACCCCGGCGATGTAGCCGGCCTCGAACTTGCGAATGAGCGGGATCTTCATGCCGCCGACGAAGCCGACCATGTGGCTCTTCGACGTCAGCCCGGCGATGGCGCCAACCACGAAGCTGCCCTCGTGCTCGCGAAACCGGAGGCCGACGAGGTTGTCGGGCAGCGCCGCGTCGGAGGTCGGCGCGTAGTCGACGCCGGCGAACCGCACCGACGGGAACTGCCGGGCCAGGCGCTCGAGGTCGGCGCTGAAGATGAAGCCGACACCGATCACCAGGTCGAGCTTGCGCGACGCCAGCTGGCGCAGCGCGGCCTCGCGGTCGGCGCCGTCCGACGGCTCGAAGGTCGTGAGCTCGACGCCGAGCTCGCGCCGGGCCCGCTCGAGCCCGCGCCAGGCGG
>JAYVSF010000678.1:0-7200 GCA_043775605.1 Myxococcales bacterium | reverse complement strand
CATGGACGCGATAATGGGCAACCCTCGCCCCTCGCCTAGTTCGTCGGCTCGAAGTTGCTGCTCTTTTGACCGCGGACAAGCCGAAGTGGACAACGTTCACGTAGCCATCGACATTGCGAACTGACGGCCGCGCACATCACGAGGGACGCACAGAGCTAGCGAACATGGCGACGTGGTTCGGCAGTCCATGTCTCGCGCGACACGCGAGCCACTCCTCGCGTTGCCACTGGTTCGCGTTAGTAGGAAGGCAGACGTCGGTCGCGGCATCGCGTCGACGTCGCGGCCAAGCGACGCGTCAGGCGTGGCGCGATGCGGGTCGCGGCCGCCCGGACCGCGTCGACGAGGGGCCGTCGAACACGTCCGGAAGGCGGCGGCTGGCGGCTCGCGCGGGTTCGTGGGAGCCTCGGGAGAGCAACGTGCGACGCGAGGACCGACGGATCGACGAGACGTGCCGTGATTCGACGCGCATCACGGGATGGGCGAAGACCCTCGCGGTCGCGGCGGTGCTGGCCGGCGCGGTCGCGATGGCTGCAGCGCCGGCACGCGCCGACGACGCCGAGGCCGCGAGCCCCGAGCTGATCGATCAGGTCACGACCGTCACGCCGCGCGCCGAGCTGTCGGCGTTTCTGGTGAAGCCGGCCAAGGCCGCGCTCGTGGCCGGCGATCGACCGCGGGCGATCGTGCTGCACCAGGCGCTGGCCCTCGCGCGCGGACCGGGCAGTCCCGAGGCGCGGCTGCTCGCGACCCTGCTGATCGACGCCGGCCAGACCGACGACGCGCTGCGCGTCCTCACGCGATTCGCTACCACCACCGCCGACCCGGCCGCCGCCACCGCCGCCCGCGCCACCGCCGGCCGCCTGGCAGCGGCGCCCAAGGTCGAGGCCCGCCCGCTGGCCCTGCCGTCGGAGCTCGCCCTGGCCCGGCTCGCGTTCAAGCAGGGCCGGTCCGCGTTCGGCAAGAAGCGCTGGGCCGACGCCCTCATCTACTTCCACCTCGGCTACGTGCTCGCCCCCGAGCTGCCCGGCTTCCTGCGCGAGCTGGGCGCGACCTACGATCGCCTGGGCGCGGCCGAGCCCAAGCAGGCCTTCTACCAGGCCTACCTCTTGCGGATTCCGTTCGGCAAGAACGCCGACGCGGTCCGCGTCGAGCTGGCTCGGACCAAGGGCGCGCTCGCCACGCTGTCGATCACGTCGAGCCTGCCGTGCGAGGAGGTCTGGCTCAACCGTCAGCGGGTGCCGGCCGCGCTGCCGCAGAAGCAGCTGTTGGTCGCGCCCGGCGCGTACAAGGCGATGTGCCTGTCGCGCCGCTACGAGATGGCGACGTTCGAGTACGCGACCCTGGCCGCCGGCGGCAGCGCCGCGATCCGGTTCGACTGGGCGGTGGTGGTCAACCAGCTGGCAAGGCCGCTCGGCCGGATCGCGATCGAGAACCTCAAGGCCCCGGGCGTGATGCTCGACCTCGGGGTGTCGTCGCCCGAGGTCGGGGTGGTGGTCAGCGACCTCGGCAGCCCCCTGCGGATGGTGCTGAAGGACGACGGCGGCACCCGCGTGGTCGAGCGCTCGGTGCGGATCCGCCCCGGCGAGCGGTTCGTGGTCGAGTGGTGACGTCGGGGGCGCGAACGCCACCCCGGCACCCGCCCGGTGCTACATTGGTGCGCGGTGACTGAACGACCGGCCAGCGACAAGCTCGTGGGCGGTGCACCCAACGATCCGGTGCCGTTCGGCGACTACGTGTTGTCGGGGCTGATTGCCCGCGGCGGCATGGCCGAGGTCTATCGGGCCCGCCGCCGCGACGACCTGCGCGGCCGGGTGCTGGCGATCAAGGTGATGCGGCCGCAGCTCGCGCGCGAGGCCCGCTTCGTCGACATGTTCCACCGCGAGGGCCAGCTCGCCATGCTGCTGCGCAACCGCTGCATCGTCGAGACCGTCGAGATCGGCAACCACGAGGGCCGGCACTACATCGCGATGGAGTACATCGGCGGCAAGGACCTGACCCAGGTGCTGCGCCGGTGCCAGGAGACCCAGCAGCGGGTGCCGGTGCCGCACGCGGTCTACATCGCGGCCCGGATCGCCGAGGGCCTGCACTTCGCCCACACCCTGCTCGACGGCGAGGGCCGGCTGCTCAGCATCGTCAACCGCGACGTCTCGCCGTCGAACATCCGGCTGTCGTACGACGGTGACGTCAAGCTGCTCGACTTCGGCATCGCCCAGGCCCTGATGAAGTTCACCTCGGAGATCGGGGTGCTCAAGGGCAAGTTCAGCTACATGTCGCCCGAGCAGATCCGGGGCATGCCGCTCGACGCCCGCACCGACGTGTTCTCGACCGGGATCATCCTCCACGAGATGCTCACCACCGAGAAGCTGTTCCGCGGCGACACCGAGTTCGCGCTGATGGAGAAGGTGCGCAAGGCCGAGGTGCCGCCGCCGTCGACGTTCAACCGGCGGGTGACGCCCGAGCTCGACGCGGTGGTGGCCAAGGCCCTGGCCCGCGACGTCGCCGATCGCTACCAGAGCGCGGCCGCGCTGTCGGCGGCGCTCGACGGGCTGATCGCCAGCTACCGGTTCGATCCCAAGGAGCTGCGCCAGCTCATCCGCCAGCTGTTCCGCAAGGAGTACGGCAAGGAGATCGAGGAGTCGACCCACAGCGCCGACCCCCGGCCCGAGCCCGAGCTGCTGACGCCGAGCGAGGCGCCCGCGCCGCCGCCACCGGCGCCGATCACCGTGCCGATGCCGGTGATCGCGAGCGAGCCGGCGTCGCCGCCGCCGATCACGGTGCCGATGCCGGCGGTGTCGCTGCCGCCTGAGCCCAGCCCCGACGACGGCGATCGCCCGCGCGGGTTCTGGGGCTCGCTGTTCAAGCGCAAGAAGTAGCGCCGCCGAGCGGGCGCCGCGCCATCGGTCAGGGCTCGTCGCCCTCGGCGAACAGCCCGAGCTGCGGCCGGGTCGGATCGACCGGCGCCGCGTCCTCGAGCCGCAGGCGATCGTCCTCGTCGACGTAGCTGGCCCGGTAGCGGCGGGCGGCGACCGGATCGATGGCGGCGAGCCGGTCGAGGACCGCCCGCACGATCGCGGCCCAGCCGACGGTGCGCGCGCCGGCGTCGAGCAACGTGGCCTCGACGTCGCGGACCAGGCGCTTGAGGTCGGCCGCCTTGATCGTCACGCGGTGGCGGCACACCCGGGTCAGGGTCGCGCCCAGCTTGTCGGCGTCGAACGGCTCGAGCGTGCCGTCGCGCTTCTCGACCTTGAGCCCGGGCGACCCCACCCGCTCGTAGGTCGTGAACCGCCGCTTGCACGAGCTGCACACCCGCCGTCGGCGCACCCCGTCGGCGCTGATCCGGGTCTCGGTCACGCTCGAGTCGCTGCCGCAGAACGGGCACTGCACCGCGCGATCGTACTCGCGGCGGGGGCCTGGGCCAGTTTACGCGGGGAATCCCTACTCGTCGTCGGTGGACGGCGGCGCCGGCGGCTCGCTGATCGTCGCCGCGGCGGGTCCCGACTTCGCGGCCGGACAGCGGTAGCGATCGGCCAGGCTGGGCGCGTAGCCGGAGTCGGAGAACCGGTAGATCACGCCGCCGGGCGCGAGCGCCATCGCCTCGGGGAAGCCGTCGCCCAGGGGCGCCTCCCAGACCGGCGCGTCGAGCCGGCGGACCGTCGCGCCGCCGAACCGGTTGTCGCCGGTCCAGACCGCGCCGTCGCCGCCGATCGCGCAGTCGGCCAGCGCGCGGTTGGCCGAGATCACCGGACCCGGCTTGGGTTGTTCGCCGTCGCCGGGCGCGCCCAGCATCAGCCGATCGTCCTCGGTGCGGACGCAGAACAGCGCGCCCTCGGCCCGGGCCGCGGCGAAGCCGACGCAGCCTTGCGCATCGGGCTTGCCGGCCGGACGCAGGCACAGGCCCTCGAAGTCGTGGCCGCAGTTGACGCCGTCGCGCTTGCAGGTGTGGTGGGCCTCGATCGGGTACGGGCCGAGCACCAGCCGGAACCGGTCGCCATTGCGGACCCAGGCCCGCACCCAGCCGGCGCTGGTGATGCCCCACAGCCGGACCCCGTCGGTGGCGAGGCCCTCGAGATCGTCGCTGGCGCCTGAGCCGAGCGGCAGCTTGCCGTGGCGCACCACGTGGCCGTCCTTGGCGTCGACCTCGACGTACTTGCCGTCGTGCCCGCTGTCGGCGACCACCAAGACGACGTCGGCGCCGCCGGACTCGGCCCCCGACAGCCACACCGCCGCCGACGCCTCGGGCACGTCGATCGACGGCGGGAAGCCCAGGCGCTCGCAGTCGGTGCGGCCGGCGCTGGCCCAGGGATCCTCGGGGATCGGCAGGTGGACGCCATGATCATGGCCGTCGTGGTTGTGACCGCCCTTCTTCTTCTTGGCGCTGCTGTCGCCGTGGCAACCGCTCACGGCCGAGACCACCACCAGCGCGAGGCCGGTGAGCTTGCTGCTGGTCATGTCCACCGCTCAGGCCGCCGGTCGCTCGTAGTCGCGCTTGCCCCGCGCCAGCCCGATGCACAGACCGATGAACGGGGCGGCGAACATCGTGCACAGGCCGAGGTTGATCGCGCGGATCTCGAGGTTATCGTCGGACACCAGCGCGGCGGCCTTGTCGTGGCCGTGCTTGAGCTCGAGATCGACGGTGACCTGCTCGAGCTTGCGCAGGGACAGGACCTGCGGCGCGGTGAAGAAGCCGCAGAACGCGACCACGCCCCACATCGCGATCAGGTAGGCCCACGGCGCGCGCCGACGCTGGCGAGCCCGCTCGGCCAGCACCAGCCCTAGCGCGCCGATCGCGAGCAGGGTGAAGCAGAACAGCCCAGGCAGCCCGGTGGCGACGAAGCCGTAGAAGCCGAGCCCGATGAACGCGGCGCCCACCACCGCACTACCGAGGAGCGCGGCCTGAGTCACGGGGAGCAACGGCGGCGACGGATCCACGTCCGCTTGGTAGCACGGCCCCGCCCGGTCGTCATCGTCGGCCGGCGCGCGGCGTCGGGTCGCGCGCTGTCCGGTCGCTGCGCAGCGACGGGCGCAACCTGTCGAGCCGGCACCAGCCGGAGCCGACGACCTGCTAGCCTGGCGACCGATGCGCGACGCGCCGACGCCCGAGAGCCAGCGGATCTACACGCCCGGGCTGTTCCGCGGCCAGGTGGCGCTGGTCACCGGCGGCGGCTCGGGGATCGGCCTGGCGACGGCGGCCGAGCTGGCCCGGCTGGGCGCGAAGGTCGCGATCTGCGGCCGGACGCCCGAGAAGCTCGAGGCGGCGCGGGCCGAGCTGGTGGCGGCGGCCGGCGCCGACGACGCGATCGTCGCCCTGCCGTGCGACATCCGCGAGCCCGAGGAGGTCGCGGCGACGGTGGCGACGATCGGCGCGCGGCTCGGCCCGATCGATCTGCTGATCAACAACGCCGGCGGGCAGTTCCCGTCGCCGGCCCAGCACCTCAGCGCCAACGGTTTCGCCGCGGTGGTGAAGAACAACCTGCTCGGGACCTGGAACGTGACCCGCGAGGTCGCGACCCAGGCCATGATCCCGCGCACCCGCGGCTGCATCATCAACGTCATCGCCAACATCGTCCGCGGCTTCCCCGGCATGGCCCACACCGGCGCGGCCCGGGCCGGCGTCGAGAATCTGACCATGTCGCTGGCGGTCGAGTGGTCGCAGTTCGGCATCCGGGTCAACGCGATCGCGCCCGGCGTGATCGTGTCGTCCGGGACCAAGCGCTACCCGCCCGAGATCGTCGCCCGCTCGGTGGCGCGGACCCCGATGAAGCGGGCCGGCACCGTCGACGAGGTGGCGGCCGCGATCGTCTTCGTGGCCTCGCCCGCGGCCCAGTTCATGACCGGCAGCACGCTCCGGCTCGACGGCGGCCAGGCCCTGTGGGGCGACACCTGGGATCTCCCACCCTAGCGAGCGTCAGCGAGCGTTCAACAATGACTCCGGGGGCCTGGGGTCACGGATCAGGTGCGAGGACGATTCGTTCACACCGCGCGGGCGCGATCCGCAGGCCGTGACGAAGTACAGTGCAGCGCAGCCATGAACCTCGGGCTCGACGGCAAGCGGGCGCTGGTCGCCGGCGCGTCACGCGGGATCGGCCGGGCGATCGCGATCGCGCTGGCTGGCGAGGGCGCGCGGGTCGCGGTGATCGCGCGCGGCGCCGACGAGCTCGAGCGGGTCCGGGCCGAGCTGCCGCCCGTCCTGGCCGGGCCCCACGTCGCGATCGCCGCCGACGTGATCACCGCCGACGGCGCGGCGGCGGCCATCGCCGGCGCGGTGGCGGGCCTGGGCGGACTCGACGTCGCGATCGCCAACGTCGGCAAGTCGTTCGCGCGGACCGCCGCCGAGATGGACGACGCCGACCTGACCCGCTCGCTCGAGGTCAACCTGTGGTCGAGCGTCCGGGTGGCGCGCGGCGCGATCCCGCACCTGCGCGCGGCCGGCGGCGGCGCGATCGTGCTGGTGTCGTCGATCTGGGGCCGCGAGGCCGGTGGCGCGCCCGGCTACAACGTGGCCAAGGCCGGAGTGATCGCGCTGGCCAAGGCCCTGGCCCGCGACCACGCCGTCGACGGCATCCGGGTCAACTCGGTCGCGCCCGGCTCGATCCTGTTCCCGGGCGGCGGCTGGGATCGCAAGCAGCAGGCCGATCCCGCGGGCATCGCCGCGTTCGTCGCCCGCGAGGTCCCGCTCGGTCGCTTCGGCGCACCGACCGAGGTCGCCGACGTCGTGGCCTTCCTGGCCTCGCCGCGGGCGTCGTGGGTCAACGGCGCCTGCGTCGTCGTCGACGGCGGCCAGTCGCGCATGTTCTGACGGGGCCGTCAGTGCCGGGGCGCGCGGCGCTGCCCTTCGTCGAAGCCACGGCCGAAGGCGGTGAGGTGATCCTCCGGGCCGGTGTCATGACGGCGCCACGACGCAGGCCCGACGCGCCCCCACTCGCTGCCGGCCACGCTCACGCGGAAGCGCTCGACCGCGGCGACCACGGCGACGTCACTCGCCACCAGCTCGCCGGCGTCCTTGCCCAGCAGATACGCCGGGACGAGGTCGAAGTCGAGGTCGAGCCCCAGCCCCTCATCGAAGCGCCGGTCGTCGTCCGCACCCACGTACTCGGCGAGCAGGTGTGCCAGATCGTTGAGGTCGCGCGTCCGCTCGGCGGGCCGGTCGAGGTACGAGATCATCTTCAGCACCGCGATCACGGCCGGCGGGGCGATCTTGAGACG
>JAYVSF010000677.1:0-9653 GCA_043775605.1 Myxococcales bacterium | reverse complement strand
GCCGCTGCAGGTCGCCGTCGACGTCATCGGCGTGGTCAACGTCTACAGCTTCACCCCCGGCAAGCGGTTCGACGAGGGCCAGCGCAAGATGCTGGCGGTGCTGGCGTCGCGGGCCGCCGGCGCGATCGACAACGCGCGCCTGTACGAGGACCTGCGCCAGCGCAACGACGAGCTGCGCACCGCCAACCTGACGCTCGAACAGATGTTCCAGCAGACGGTGGCCGGCTTCGCCCAGGCGCTCGAGGAGAACGACCTCTACACCCGCGGCCACAGCGAGCGGGTCGCGATGTACAGCGAGCTGCTCGGCCGCGGCATGACCCTGGCCGAGGACGAGATCCAGCGCATCGTCCAGGCCGGCGTCATGCACGACATCGGCAAGCTGGGCGTGCGCTTCGACATGCTCAACAAGCCGGGCAAGCTCACCGCCGACGAGGTCAAGATCTTCCGGCAGCACCCCGAGAAGGGCAAGCGCATCCTCGATCCGGTGCCGTGCCTGCACGGCCTCATCGACGGCTGCTGGTGCCACCACGAGTGGTGGGACGGCGGCGGCTACCCGCGCGGCCTGGCCGGCCACAACATCCCGGTGGTCGGCCGCATGATCGCGATCGCCGACGCCTACGACGCGATGACGTCGGACCGCGCCTACCGCCGCGCCCTGCCCCACGCCGTCGCCGTCGGCGAGATCGAGCGCTGCGCCGGCTCACAGTTCGATCCGGAGCTGGCCGAGCTGTTCGTGGTCGTGATGGACCGCTACCGCGCCGACACCCGCCGGCGCGGCGCCGACTCGCTGTTGCCGCGCTGACCTGGTGGCGCGGCCGGGTCCGGGCGCCATCAGATTTCCACGACGGTCCGCGCCCTGGTTCCCGCGTGATCGCAGGCAAGCTGCGGGACTCGCAGCGCTCGAACGCGCGCGGAATTTTCGAGGGGCCGCGCGCGGGTCGTGTCCGCGAGGACACGGGTTGCCGACGGGCGCACGCTCGACGCGGATTGCGGGTTTTTTTCGAGCGGTTCCGCCCCCGGTCGGGTTCAAGCTCGGGGTCTGCCCTCGTTCGTGATGGAGCCCGCCATGCGCCCCCACCGCACCCCCCGCCTGTCTGGCGCGCTCGCCAGCGCGCTCGCGACGGCCGTCGTCGCCGCCGCGCTCGCGGCCTGCGCCATCGACCTCGGTGGCGCGCCGCCCGACGACGCGCGGCCCACACCCGATGCGGGCAAGCCGCCCGATGATGGCAAGCCGCCCGACGATCCACCGTACGTGCCCCCGGCGGACCTCTCGATCGGATGCCCGGTCGCGAACACCGCCGCGGTCGCGTCGCTCGCGGTCACCGATCCGACGGTGCTGGCCCGGTTCCCCTTCACGCGCACGATGGACCTGCTGCGCACGACCGCAGCGCTGCCGCCCGCCCAGACCACCGGCTCGCTGTGGCGCGACTGGATGCGCACGTTCTCGGCCAGCGCCGCCGCCGGCGACTGCGACGACCTCGACCGTCAGGGCTACGGCCTGCGCTGTCCGCGCCCGGCCGAGGCCAAGCTGGCGACGATCGATCCGTTCGCAGCCGGCGCCGCGGTCCGGTTCGTGCCGGTCGGCCTGTTCAACCGCTTCGACCTCGCGCCCGGCGACGGCGCCCACTGCGGCGAGTACCGGATCGTCTACGCGATGCAGTCGAGCGATCCGTCGATCGCCGGCCGCGCGTTCTTCATCTTCGAGGGCATCCTGGCCAACCCCACGCCGGCCCTCGGTCTCGCCGCCTGCCTGCCGGTCGCGCGCTTCTGGCAGGCGATCTCGGCGGACGCGAGCGCGGACGTGCGGGCCACCAAGCTCGAGCAGTTCTACTACCTCGGCAGCGCGGTGCCCGGCTTCGGCGCGGTGGTGCAGGCCCGCAACTACGGCCTGGCCAGCGGCGCCACCGTCGACCACGGCGCCGGCCAGATCCGCGGCAACTTCTTCGTCGACAGCGTCGAGTGGCACCTGCGCGAGTACAAGCTGCGCCGGAGCTGCGCCGTCGCCGCCGACCCCACCAGCTGCCGGCTCGCGATCGAGCAGGTCCCGGTCAAGGCCAACCCCGCCGACGAGCTGGTCCGCGGCACCCACGCCCGCGCGGCCGCGTTCCAGGCCGCGTTCGTCGACCAGGTCGCCGGCCTGACCGCCACCAGCCTCACCGGCCTCGGCCTGTCCACCGCCGACGAGTTCAACGAGCTCGAGAGCGTCTCGCAGCGGACGCCGGGGCCGGCGCCGGTGCGCTACGACGTCAACGCGGGCGCCGCGCTGCGGGCCGCGATCACCAGCCGGCTCGGCCAGCTCCGGTCGACGCTCACCGCCGGCCAGGTCCTGGTCCGCGCCACCACCCAGACCTGCGCCGGCTGCCACCAGGTCGCCAACAACCTCGGCCTCGGCGGCGGGCTGCGCTGGCCGTCGAGCCTGAGCTTCGTCCACATCGACGAGGCCCGCCGGCTATCGCCGGCCCTGACCGGGACCTTCCTGCCCCACCGGTTGCAGGTGCTCGAGGGCTTCATCAACGCCCGCTGCAGCCTCGACCTGCCGCGACTCGTCGCCCCGGCCATCGCCGCCGGGCTCACGGTCGGCGGCGCGCCGATCGGCGCCGCGAACTGACCCGGGACGACGCGCCCGCCCGGCGGCGATGCGGTACGACCGGCGCATGACCGACCTCGCCCCGTCCCTCGGCTACGTCCTCGTCTACGTCCCCGACGTCGCCCGCGCGATCGACTTCTGGCACCGCGCGTTCGGCCTCGCGATCGGCTTCGTCCACGAGTCGGGCACCTACGCCCAGCTGGCGACCGGCGCCACCGCGCTCGGCTTCGTCGACGAGACCCTGGCCGAGACCAACGGCGGCCGGTTCCGCAAGAACCGCCCCGACGGCGAGCCGGCCGGCATCGAGCTCGCGCTGACCATGGCCGACGTCGACGCCGCCTGGACCCGGGCGCTGACTGCCGGCGCCACGGCCGTCAAGCCGCCGAGCCAGAAGCCGTGGGGCCAGACCGTGGCCTACGTCCGCGATCCGGACGGCGTGCTGGTCGAGCTCTGCACGCCGATGTCGTAGCCGCACCAGGCCCGCCGCCAAGGCGAGGCGATGTCGCCGATCAGCGGGTGGCGGCCTCGACGTCGCCCAGCACCTGGAGCGCGGCGCCGGCACCGGCCGGGGTGGCGCCAGCGGTGGTCAGCACGGTGACGTGGGCGGAGCTCGCGACCGCAGCGTGATACGTGGTCAGGGCGGTGATGATCGCCGAGGCCGAGGCCGCGCCGTGCAGCTGGGTGGTCAACGTCGACGCCGAGCCGTCGATGTCGACGCCGAGCGCGGCCATCGCCACGGCCCCGACCTGGGCCCGGGTCGCGATGGTCGCGACCACGAAGGTCTGGTAGGTCGCGAAGGCCTGGATCGCGGCCGCGTCGGTGGTGGCGCCCGCGGCGCTGGTGCGCAGCGTCGCGCCGGCGCTGGTCACGGCGCTCCAGTCGCCGGTCGCTATCACGCCGACGTTGCTGTCGACCGACGCGGTGGTGGCGCCCGCGATCAGCGCGGCGAACTGGGCGGAGCTGGTGCCGGTCGATGGCAACGTGCCGTTGACCATCGCCTGGGCCGAGGCCTCGGCGGCGAGCGCGAGCTGGGCGCCGTGGTAGCCGGCCGCCACGTGGGCGTCGAGGCTGGCCTGGACGTACGCCGCGTAGGCCGCGGTGATCTGGATGGTCGAACGCGCGGTGTCGAGAGCGACGGCGAGGGCGGTCTCCGCCCTGACCATCGCCGCGGCCGCGGCGCTGGCGTCGCCGCCCCCGTCGATCGCGAGCGCCGCAGTCCACGCCACCTGGGCCTGGATCGCGGCGTCGGCGGCCGCGGTCACGGTCGCATCGTGGTTGGCCCCCGCGCTCAGCTTCGCCATGAGCGTCGGCGACATCACCAAGTTCAGACGCTCGAGGTCGAGCGAGCCATGGCCCGAGGCGTGGGCCTCGATGTAGACGTCGGCCGTCAGCGAGGCCGAGGTGTTGATCGGCGGCACGATCAGCGTCGCCGTGCCGGCCGCCGCGATCTGGGCGACGCTGACCACGACCGCGCGGGCTGTCGCTTCATCGGTGCGCAGCTCGACCGCGACCGCGCTCGCCGGCACGTCGACATCGATCGCGTAGCGGCCATCCGCGCCGACCGTGGCCTCGCCGAGGGCGGTCAGGCTGCCGTCGCCCGCGACCGCGCTGGCCTCGACGTGGATGCCGGCCACCGCCGGCGCCCGCGCCGTCTGGGGCTCATCGACCCGTCCGCCGAGGTGCGAGGCGCCGGTGCTGCCGTCGTCTCCGCCGCAACCGGCGGCGATCAGGGCGGCACCAAGGAAGAACACGGAAGAACCTAGCCAAAGGGTTTGCTTCATGGTCCGGGAACCCAGAGCAACCCCCGTGCCGAAGCCCGCCACGGGTCAGCACCGAACTTGCGCCGCATCGGTGTGCCGCGCGTCGCGGCGCCAGCGCTCAGTCGGCCCCGCGCACGTGCGCGTACGCCTCGTCTGTCCGTCCGGCGCGGGCGGCCGATACACCCGAGGTGAGCCGCGAGATCGTGCTCGGCGTCGACTTCGGCACGAGCTACACCTCGGCCGGGGCCTTGATCGATGGCCAGATCCATCTGGTCGTCGATAACGGCGATCCGATGATCCCGTCGGTCGTGTACCTCCCCGAGCGCGGCCTGCCCGAGGTCGGCGGCCGGGCGCTGCCGTACCTGATGTCGGAGCCGACCACCACGGTGACGTCGATCAAGCGGCTGATGGGCGCCCGCCGCGACGACGAGGCGGTGCGCCGGCTGGGCCCGACCGTGCCCTACCGGCTCGGCTACACCCCCGCCGGGCAGCTGGTGCTCAAGCTCCGCAACCAGGACTGGGCGCCCGAGCAGATCGCCGGCTACGTGCTCACCCGGGTCCGGACCCTCGCCGAGCAGCGGTTCGGCTGCACGATCCGCAAGATCGTGGCCACGGTGTCGGCGGTCGCGACCCCCGGCTACCAGGCCGCGCTCCGTCGGGCCGCGCGCTTGGCCCACGTCGACGTCATCGAGCAGGTCGCCGAGCCGATCGCCGGCGCCCTCGCGGTCGGGCTGCACGCCACCGCCGAGGACCGTCGGCTGGCGGTGTGCGACTTCGGCGGCGGCACCTTCGACGTCACGCTGATCGAGCAGCGCGGGCGCCGGTTCACGATCCTCGCCACCGGCGGCGACGCGTTCCTCGGCGGCGACGACCTCGACGGTGCCATGGTCGGCGCCCTGGCCGGCCTGATCTACCGGCGGTCGAAGTTCGACGTGCTGCGCGACGTCGTCCGCCGGGCCGCGCTGACCCGGCGCTGCGAGTCGGTCAAGCGGGCGCTGTCGACCGCGACCGAGACCCCGCTGTCGATGCGGGAGGCCTACATCGAGGGTGGCGAGGCCCGCGATCTCGGCCTGATCATCGAGCGGTCGTGGGTCGACCCGCTGTGGGATCCGCTGTTCGCCCGGGCCACCGCCGAGATCGTGCGGGTGCTGGCCCAGGCCAGCTGGGCGCCGTCGGAGGTCGATCAGGTCGCGCTGATCGGCGGCAGCGCGCTGGTGCCACGCTTCCAGGACCACGTCCGCCGCCTGTTCCCGCGGCCGGTGGTCACGGTCGCCGACAACGCCCACGTCGCGGTCGCCACCGGCGCGACCCTGCTGGCGGCGCGCCACCAGCCCGGCTCGGGCGAGGTGCCGGTGCTCAACGATCTGCGGCCGCTGCGGTAGGGCCCGCCGCCGTCAGGTCGCGGCCAGCTCGCGGGTCAGCTCGAGCAGGATGCCCTCGGGCGCGCAGACCGTCAGCGTGGTGCCGTGCTCGTCGTGGCGCTCGTCGAGCACCTGGCAGCGGCTGTGGATGTCGTGGACCACGCCGTGGCGGGCCCACGGCACCATCAGCTCGACGGTCTTCGAGGCGCCGGCGAACCGCTCGACGATCCGGTGGTGGAGGCGGGTGACGTCCGCCGGATCCTTGGCCGACATGATGACGGCGTCGGGGAAGCGGGCCGCGAGGTCGGCGCGAGCGTCGTCGTCGAGCCGGTCGGCCTTGTTGAGCACGAGGAGCATCGGCGCGTCGGCGCCGACCTCGGCCAGCACGGCCTTGGTCACCGCCATGTGATCGGCGAACGCCGGATCGCTGGCGTCGACCACGTGCAGGAGCAGCTCGCCCTCGGCCGCTTCCTCGAGGGTCGAGCGGAACGACGCGACCAGATCGTGGGGCAGCTTCTTGATGAAGCCGACGGTGTCGGAGATCAAGATCGGCGGCCGGGTCCGGCTGTCGAGCACCCGCACCGTGGTGTCGAGGGTCGCGAACAGCTTGTCGGCGATGTAGACGTCGGAGCCGGTGAGCGCGCGCATCAGCGAGCTCTTGCCGGCGTTGGTGTAGCCGACCACGGCCACCGTCGAGACGTCGCCGCGGCGCTGGCGCCGGGTGTGCGAGCCGCCCTCGATCGTGGCCAGCTCGCGGCGCAGCTCGGCGATGCGATCGCGGATCCGCCGGCGATCGAGCTCGAGCGAGCTCTCGCCCGCGCCCTTGCCGCCGACGCCGCCGCGCACGCGATCGCCGCCGCCGCCGAGCGCGCGCAGCCGGGGCGCGAGGTAGCCGAGCCGGGCGATCTCGACCTGGAGCTTGGCCTCACGGGTGCGGGCGTGGCGATGGAAGATGCCGAGGATGACCGAGGTCCGGTCCATGACCTCGGCCTCGGTCGCGCGCTCGAGGTTGCGCTGCTGGGTCGGCCCCAGATCGTGGTCGACGACGACCACCGTGCACGGCTTGCTACCCGCCGGCGGCCCAAGCAGGACGGCCTCGGGCTCTGCTTCGGCCTCGGGCTCCGCTTCGGTTTCGGTTTCGGCCTCGGCCTCCTCCTCCTCCCCTTTGTCGTCGTCCTCGTCCTCGTCCTCGTCCTCCTCGGCCGCCTTCTCCGCCCGTCGCTTCGGCGTCCCCGGCTTCTGATACCCCTCGACCAGCCCCTTGCCCCCGGTCCACGCCGCCAGCTCCAGGAGCTTACCGTCGCCGAACACCTGACCCGGCGCGAGCTTGCCGCGCCGCTGGGTGACCACCCCGACCACGTCGAGCCCGAGCGTCATCGCCAGCCGCCGCAGCTCCGCGATCGACGACGAGAAGGTCGCGTCGTCGACGCCCTGGAGCTGCACCGCCGCGATCACGGCTCGTGGACGCGGGTCACCTTCGACGTGGTCTGCCATCGGGCGGCACCATGCCCGACCCCTGCCCCGGTCGCAAGCCGCCGGCCCCGGCGACGGCCGGAGCCTCGCTCGCCAAGGCTCGCTGGGTCAGGTCGCGGCGCCGTCGGCGACCGCGGCCAGGACCTGCTGCCGGAGCGCGCGCGGCGCCTCGGCGTGCAGCATGTGGCCGCCGCCGGCGATGATCTCGAGCCGAGCTCGCGGCAGGGCCCGGGCCAGCGCCGCCAGGGTCGGCCGGAAGTAGGCCGCCGACCGCTCGCCGCCGAGCAGGCGGATCGGCGTCTGCACCGCGCCGAGCTCGGCGTAGCGCACCCGGTACACGGCCAGGGCGAGGCTGTCGGCGCGGATCTGCGGCCACTGGGCCATGCTACGCGCGGCGAACGCGCGCGGCAGCCGCTCGAACGCGGCGTCGCCCAGCACCGTGCGCAGGAAGCGTTCCGCCGCCGCCTCGGGGCCGTGCTCGGCGGCGAGCCGATCGAGCGCCGGCAGGAAGCCGACCGGGACCGCCGGGGTCTCGTCCGACGACGCCAGCGGCGGCTCGATCAGCACCGCCGCGGCGATCCGCGCCGGCCAGCGCCGACAGGCCTCGAGCGCCACCGCCGCGCCGAAGCTCGAGCCGACCACCGTGGCGGCGCCGCCCTCGCCCGCGGTCTCGTCGGCGATCAGGGCCGCGAGGTCGTCAGCGTGCTGCTCGATCGTCAGCGGTTCGCCGTCGCCGGCGGGCGACCGGCCGCTGCCGCGCCGATCGTAGGCCACCAGCCGCACCTCCTCGGTCAGCGCCGACGCGATCTGGATGGTCCAGGTCGCGTGATCGGTCGCGCTGCCGTGGACCAGGATCACCGTCGGTCCTCGGCCGACGCGGACGACGTGGAGCCCGGTGGACATCGAGGCTCATCCATAGCAGACGACCAGGCGATCAACCGGCTACGATGGCCGCGATGTCGATGGTCCGGCGCCCCGGCGATCCGCCCGCGACCGACGCGAGCTCGGGCGCGTTCGACGCGACGATCGCGCCGACGTCATCGCCGCCGGCCGTCGCGCCGGCGCCGAGCATGGCCCCCGACGCCACCCTGCCGGCGCCCTCGCTCGAGCGCACGGCCGTCCAGACCCAGGCCACCCGCGCGTCCCCGATCGGCACCGGCGTCCCCGGCCCGGACCCGCGGATCGCGAGCGCCACGGTCGCGCCGGCCGCTGCCGTCGACGAGGAGTCGCTGCCGCTGGTCGACCCGGGTCAGTACGTCGCCGAGCGCGAGATCGCGCGGGGCGGCATGGGCCGGATCATCGCCGCCCACGATCGCGTGCTCGGCCGGCCGGTCGCGCTCAAGGAGCTGCTGCACCCCGATCCCGACCAGGCCGCGCGCTTCCGGCGCGAGGCGCTCATCACCGCGCGGCTCCAGCACCCGGCGATCGTCCCGGTCTACCAGGCCGGGCGCTGGCCGTCGGGCGAGCCGTTCTTCGCGATGAAGCTGGTGGCCGGCCAGCCGCTCGACAAGGTGATCGCCGCGGCGACCACGCTGCGGGCCCGGCTGGCGCTGCTGCCGACCATCGCCGCCGCGGTCGACGCCATCGCCTTCGCCCACTCGCGGCGGGTCGTCCACCGCGATCTCAAGCCGGCCAACGTGCTGGTCGGCGACTTCGGCGAGATCGTCGTCATCGACTGGGGCCTGGCCAAGGACCTCGACGCGCCCGGCGAGGACGAGATGGCGTCGACCGCCGAGGTCGCGGCCACCACCAGCGCGTTGCGGCGGGCCCGGGTGCGGCGGCCCGAGCCGGCGGCGGCCGAGGCCACCGGCGCCGATTCGTCGTCGCTGACCGTGGCCGGCGCGATCATGGGCACGCCGGCCTACATGCCGCCCGAGCAGGCTCGCGGCGACATCGTCGACGAGCGGGCCGACGTCTTCAGCCTGGGCGCGATGCTCTACCACCTGCTGGCCGGCGCCCCGCCCTACGCCGCGACCACCGCCACCGAGGTCATCGCCCACGCGATCGCCGGCGACGTGGTGCCGCTGACCGAGCGGGTCGACGACGCGCCGGCCGATCTGGTCGCGATCGTCACCCGCGCGATGGCCCACGACCCGGCCGATCGCTACCCGACCGCGCAGGCGCTGGCCGAGGAGCTGCGCCGGTTCCAGACCGGCCAGCTGGTCGCCGCCCATCGCTACACGGTGCGCGAGCGGGTCACGCGCTTCGTCCGCCGGCACCGGGCCGCGGTCGCGATCGCCGCGGTGGCGCTGGTCGGCTTCGTTGCGCTCGGCACCCTCGCGATCCGCGGCATCGTCGTCGAGCGCGATCGGGCCCAGGCCCAGCGGCTGCAGGCCGAGCGCCGGCGGTCGGCGGCCGAGGGCGTGGTCGACTTCCTGATGTCGGACATGAAGGTCCGGCTCGGCGCGATCGGCCGCAAGGATCTGTTGTCGGGCATGGGCGGCGCGGTCCGCGACTACTACCTGGCCCTGG
>JAYVSF010000676.1:0-6296 GCA_043775605.1 Myxococcales bacterium | reverse complement strand
CTGCCGCACCTATCACGCCGGCACCCCCGCCGCCGGGAACCCGACGATGCACTGCCCCCACGCCGGCCCGGGCGGGGACGGCGCGTGCGGCACCAACTGCGCGGGCTTCTGCCAGACCGTCATGGGCGCGTGCACCGGCGCCAACGCGGCGTACGCCAGCTCCGCCGAGTGCATGACGGCCTGCGCGGCCTTCCCGACCGCCACCCGCTACAACACCAAGGAGATGACCGGCGCCTCGTTCGCCTGCAAGCTCTACCACGCCACCGTCGCCACCATCGCGCCCGCCACCCACTGCCCCCACGTGAAGGCCACCGGCGGCCCCTGCACCGCTCCCGCCGCTTTCTAGGGCGCTCGGCCAACCGGCCGGGATCACAAAATAACGTCCCGAACGCGCACCTGAAGCCAACCTGACGTATGTTCGCGCAGAACTGGGCCGGGGGTTCCCGCGGCTCTTGGTCTGTTCCTGTTCTGGCCGATCACGGAGGATCTTCATGAAGCGCTTCGCCTGCCTTGCGTTCGTTCTGGTCGCCGCCTGCGGTGACGACGGTGCCACCCCCATCGACGCCGCCAACATCGACGCGCGAGCCATCGACGCGCCGACCATCGACGCGCCCATCGACGCGCCGCCGACGGTCTACAGCGGCACCTTCACGGCCCTCGAGGTCGCGCTGCTCAACCCCGGCGCGAGCGGGACGTTCTTCGGCCAGGGCGTGCAGATCGGCCTCAGCTTCGCCGACAGCGGCACCGGCGTGGCCCCGACCATGGAAGAGCAGGCCGGCTCGCCGCTGGGCTGCAAGCTGTTCGTCTTCAACCGCGCGCAGGCGATCCAGTCGACCGTGGGCAACAACGAGGGCGACGTCACCGTCATCCTCGGCCAGCAGACCTACCCGGTGTGTAAGTTCACCGCGAACGTGGGCTACACCTGCGCGGAGACCTCGACGTTCAGCACCGGCGGCATCATCGGGCCCGGCCCGCAGGCCGCCCTGGCGACGCTCACCGACGCCGACACCGCCTACAACGCCGGCAACTCGAACAACCGGTACGTCAACATCGTGGGCGCGACCAACGCGGCCAACAACGGCACGTTCCCGATCGTGGCCGTCGGCGGCGCCAACACGATCGTGTACGCCAACCCGGGCCGCGTGGCCGAGACCATCCCCGCCGCCGGCAACCACGTCAACCTCGCCGGCGTCGGCCCGACGCCCAGCGCCGCCGACCCGGGCTTCCTGCTCGACACCGACGCCGCCAGCTTCGCCCTCGCCCCCGGCGGCGGCAACCACTTCACCGCGTTCACCGCCTCGACCGCGGCGGGCACGGTCGGCGACGACTTCACCCTGTCGATGGCCCAGCTCAACCTGCTCAACGCGCTGCCCGCCACCGGCGCCGCGCTCAAGTTCAGCTGCGACGCGGCCGACGGCGGCGTCTGCAACAGCGCCTCGGGCACCCTCATCAACATCGTGACCACCGACGCCGCGCTCGCCGGCGTGTCGCCGTTCGCGATGCCGATGCCGACCACCAAGCGCGTCCAGATTCGCTGCGCGGCGATCGGCGCCGGCAACATCACGATCCCGGCCGCGTACATGGCGGCCCTCGGGACCTCGGGCGCGACCCGCATCCAGACCACGTTCATGCGGCCGGCCCTCATCGGCGGTGGCCCGGCGACGATGAACGTCCTCGGCGGCCACGCGGTGGCGGGCTTCACCAACCGCTGACCTGACTCGCTCGGGATCGCCCGGGCTCACGATTCTCGACGGCCGGCGCCTAACGCGCTGGCCGTTCGGCGTTTCGGCCCGCCCGCTCGGGCTCGGACTCGGTCCAGGCTCAGGCGCGCTTGCCGTCGCGCAGCGCGTAACGGTGGGCGTGCTCGGCGCGGACGGCCCCGGTCGCGTCGTCGACCAGCCAGGCCATGGCCAGTCGGCGCGGCACCGGGATGGTGCCGGTGCGCTGGTAGGTGCCGAACACCAGGTCCCACAGCGGGCTGGTCACACCGTGGTTGCTGCGGGGATCGACGAAGTGATGGTGGAAGTGGTGGGCGCGCGCCCAGCGGCCGTAGCCACCGACGCCGGCGCGGGTGTGTTCGCGCCGGTGGAAGACCTCGTACGCGCCGTACGCGACCATGAGGCCGGTGATCCAGGCCAGGCCGGGCGCGCCGGCCAGCCACCCCACCGGGGCCCCGAGGACGATCGCCACGATCGCGGCCACGCCGAGCTTCTTCACCGTCGGCGCGAAGTAGTTGCCCTCGGCGTGGTGGCGGACGTGTTCGACGCCGAACGGGTTGCCGCGGAAGCGGCGGTCGTGCCCGAGCCAGCGATGGATCACGTACTCGAGCAAGCTCCAGGTCGCGGCGCCGCCGACCGCGGCCGCGGCGAGCGCGACCGGCGAGCTCACGACGCCCTCCGCGCGCGCGGCTTCGAGCTGCGCCCGAGCGCGGCGTCGACGGTGGCGGCCGCCCCGCCCCAGCCGATCAGGAGCGCGCGGGTGCCGGCCCGCACCAGCCGCTCGACGTCGAACGCGCCCGGCGCGTGGTGGGCCAGCTTGGGTAGCTGGGCCAGGCCGTGCAGCAGCGCGAACAGCGCCAGGGTGCGCTCGACCGGATCGCCGGGCTCGAGCTGACCGGTCGCGGCCGCGCCGATCAGCGCGTCGGCCAGCGGCTGCAAGGTCGCCACCACCGCGGCGGTCGCGGGCGCGGCGTGGGTCGGCGCGGCCAGCAGCACCCGCGGCGTGGCCAGCGCGATCGCCAGCACCCCGAAGCGGTGCGGCTCACGGGCGAGGAAGCCGCGATAGGCCCGGACCATCGCCGCGATGCGCTCGAGCGGCGTCGCCGCCGGCTGGGCCGCGACCGCGGTGATCAGCTCGGCCCGCAGGTCGTCGAGGATGCGCTGGACCAGCAGCGACAGCAGCGCGTCCTTGGAGTCGACGTAGCGGTAGAGCGCGCCGGCGGTGTAGTCGACCGCCTCGGCCAGCCGGGTCATCGACAGCGCGTCGAGCCCTTGGTCGGCGACCAGCCGGGTCGCGGCCTCGAGGATGCGGCCGAGGTTGGCGTCGCGTCGGCGCGCCCGCGGCGCCGGGGCGGGGGCGTCAGCCTGAGATTCGTGAACCATGCGTATAAAGTAAACGCCTTTCACAAATCGTCAAGCCCCAGCCTGGGGCGCCCCACTACATGCGCGCGATCGTCACCTTGGTCATCACGATCGGCTTGGTCGGGCGATCGCCAGGGCCGGACGTGGCGGTCATCTTGGCCACCAGGTCGCCCTCCTTGCACTTGCCGAACACCGTGTGATGGCCGTCGAGCCACGGGGTCGCGATCTCGGTGATGAAGAACTGGCTGCCGTTGGTCGCCGGCCCGGAGTTGGCCATCGCCAGCACGCCCGGGCCGTCCATGCGCAGGCTGGGCACGAACTCGTCGGCGAAGTTGTAGCCGGGACCGCCGGTGCCCTCGCCCATCGGATCGCCGCCCTGGATCATGAACTGCGGGATCACGCGGTGGAACCCGAGCCCGTCGAAGAACGGCTTGTTCTTCACGACCTTGCCGGTCGGATCCATCCACGGCTTCTGGCCGGTGGCGAGGCCGACGAAGTTGGCCACGGTCATCGGCACCTGCTTCTCGAACAGCGCGCAGTGGAACGTGCCCATCGTGGTCGCGATGGTCGCGGTCAGCGTGCCGGTGCCCTTGACCTGCGCCAGGTACACCGGGAGGTCGGCGGCGACCGGCGCGCGGACGGTGTCCATCGCCAAGCCGGACGGGCCCGGCGGGGTCACCGCGCCGTTGCCGGGCGGCGGCGCCGACGCGACGCTGCCACCGGGGGCGGGCGTGGGCGGCGCCGGCGGCGTGCTGGCGTGCGGATCGACCTTGGGCGGCCGCTGCTGATCCGGGGTCGAGCCGCGGCGGATCGGCGCCTCCTCGGTGGAGGTCTTCTTCTTGGACTCGCAGCCGGTGACGATCACGGCGGCGGCGAACCCGGAGGCGACGAGGGCGATGGTGGCCAGACGGTGCATGGCTGGCATCCTGGATCGGCGCCGGGCCGGCTGCAAGTCGGGTCAGCCCTCGGCGGTGATCAGCAGAACAGCCGGCCGCGCAGCTCGGGCGCCGGCTGGGCGATCAGCTCGAGCCCGACCATCCGGCCGCCGGCCGCCTCGGCTGCGGCCTCGGCCGAGGCCTGGGCCGCGGCGAGCGAGGCGGTGAACGTGAACACCGCCTTGCCGGCCAGGTCGACCGCCAGCCGGACATCGCGGATCACGATGTCGGCGACCTTGGCCGCAGCGTCGGCCGCCGCGATCGCCGCGCACACCGTCGCCAGCTCGACGATCACCACCGCCTCGGCCGCGGGATCGTCGGCCCAGTCGGCCCCGGTCACCAGGCCGCCAACCGCCAGCATCGGCCACACCTGGTCGTCGGCCATCGCCAGCTCGACCCGATCGATGAGCTTGTCGCCGGCGGCGTCGCGCCCGGCCGCCATGGCCTCGCCGACCGAGGCGACGTCGCCCTCGAGCACGACCAGGTGGCGCCCGCCCGACAGGGTCCGCGACGACAGCAGCACCGCCGGCGCCCGCTTGAGCGCCGCGTCCGCCACGACCACTCCGCGCGCGATCGACGACAGCTCGAGCAGGCCCAGCGCCGGCCCCCAAGGCCGGGCGCTGCCATCCGTGTTGGGCCCCGGCGCGCGCTCGCCATGTGCGGTCGTCGCCATCAGACGAAGCGGAACGACTCTTTGAGGGTGCAGCGCCGCTCGCGGGTGAAGTGGACCGCGTTGGTCAGGCCCTCACCGGTCGGGCTGGCGATCGTGAACGACGTGTAGCCCTCGCCGCCGAGGCCGAGGCCGGCGTACGACGCGTCGTTCTTCACGAAGATGGAGCAGTTGCAGACCCGCGCCATCGCCGTCATGTTGTCGATGTTGGTCGAGTGCATGGTCGCGGTGTGGTGGAAGCCGTGCTCGACCCGGATCGCCATCGCGATCGCGTCGGCGGCGTCCTTGGTCCGCACGAAGCCGACCACCGGCATCAGGAGCTCGTGCTGGACGAACGGGTGCTGCTCGTCGCACTCGCCGATCAGGAGGCGCAGGTCCTTGCCGTGGCCGCGGATGCCGGCCGCCTCGGCGATCTTGCCGGCGTCCTTGCCGATCCAGTCCTTGTTGACATGATCGCCCTGGACCACCAGCGCCTCGACCGCCTTCGACTGGCGGGCGTCGAGGACCAGCGCGCCGCGCCGGCCGAGGTGCCGGAGCAGCTCGGTCGCGATCGAGTCGACCGCGAGGATTTCCTTCTCGGCGATGCAGACGATGTTGTTGTCGAGCGACGCGCCACGGACGATGGCGTCGGCCGCCTTCTCGAGGTTGGCGGTCTCGTCGACCACCGCCGGCGGGTTGCCGGGGCCGGCGCCGATGGTCTTCTTGCCCGAGGCCATCGCCGACTTCACGACCGCGGGGCCGCCGGTGACCACCACCAGGCGCACCAGCGCGTGCTTCATCAAGATCTGCGCGCTCTCGATCGTCGGCTGCTCGACCGAGACGATGACGTCGCGCGGGCCGCCAGCGCCGATGATCGCCTCGTTGAGGATGTGGACGAACCAGTTCGAGACCCGGGCCGCCGACGGGTGGACGTTGAACACGACCGCGTTGCCACCGGCGACCATGCCGATGGCGTTGCACAGGATGGTCTCGGTCGGGTTGGTGGTCGGGGTGACGGCCAGCAGCACGCCGTAGGGCGCGCGCTCCGTGATCATCAGGCCGTCGTCGCCGGTGACCGCGACCGGCCGCAGGATCTCGGTGCCCGGGGTCTTCTCGGCGACCAGCCGGTTCTTGTTGAGCTTGTCCTCGTAGCGGCCGAGGCCGGTTTCCTCGACCGCGTAGCGCGCGAGGAGCTCGTTGTTGGCGAGGGTCACCTGGCGCATAGCCGCGATCATCCGCTGCCGGGTCGCGACCGGCAGCCGCTCGTTCTGCTCGAAGCCCTTGCGGGCGGCCTTGGCCGCGACGTCGGCGTCGGCGTAGATGCCGAGGGTGCCGCGCGGGATGTTGGGCCCGGCCCCGGAACCAGAACGCCGCGCGGGATCGGCGCCGATCGACGCCGATCGCGGCGGCGCGGCGCTGGCGCCTCCGGCCAGGCGCTCGACCACCCGGGCCACGATCTCTTCGATGCGTGCGTCGTCGAGGACCGCCATGAGGTCTAGCCGTTCTTGCTGTAGCGGCTGTCGTCGCCGACCGTCACCGCGTCGACGATGGCCATGATCGTTGCGTCGACCGGCCGGTTGTTGGTGGCCTGGGTCTGGCGGGCCGAGCTGCCCGAGCAGTACAGCACCACCT
>JAYVSF010000675.1:0-3848 GCA_043775605.1 Myxococcales bacterium | reverse complement strand
ACGCGCTTGGCGATGTCCTTGAGGTTCATCACCAGCGCGTCGAGCTCGACGTCGGAGGTGACCGGATCGGGGACGGCCTTGACCTTCGCGGACAAGAACGGCTCGCCGCCCTCGAAGCCGGTGACCTCGAAGCGGCTGACCCCCTGGAGGATCACCGAGAAGTTGTCCTTGGCTAGCTTGATGACCTTGAGGATGCGCGCGGCGCAGCCGACGGTGTGGAGGTCGGCGGAGGTGGGATCTTCGGTGCGCGCGTCACGCTGCGTGAGGATGCCGATGACCGGCCGTTCCTTCGCGATGGCGTCTTCCACCAGGCGCACCGACTTCCGGCGGCCCACGTCGATCGGGATGATCGACCCGGGAAACAACACCGAATTGCGCAGGGGCAAGATCGGCAGGACGTCCGGAATCTCCACGGGCTGGTCGCTACCAGCCTTGGCCTTCGTCATGGCTGGGAAGCTACCCACCGCCCATGGGTGCGTCAAGCCGACCTGCCAGGATTGACGGGTACTTGCGCGCCAAGTCGAGCGGACCCTGGCCAGATGGTGAGGTCCAGGTCTTCGCGCGGGTGGCGGCGCGGTGCAATCGGTGGTCGCAGTGGCTTGCCATCGGCGCGAGGTTGGGGCAGTTTTGGCCTTACCAGTTGGTAAGACCAATCATGGTGTCTGACACCATCCGGTGGGGTGTCCTCCCCCCACCCCACGGTGCCTGACACCACAAAGGCTCCCACCCAGCCACATCCAAGGTGGCTGACACCAAACTGGTAAGACCACTTCGAGGTGGCTGACACCATCGAGGCCGCCACTTCCGCCCCCGAGCCCTCATGCCCGCCACCACCACCACCGCACCGACCGCACCCCGCCTCGACCCCGATCAGCACCGCGCCACCCCCGCCTCGACCGCCATCGAGACGGTCCTCGAGTCGCTCCTGGTCGACATCATGGGTGGCGCCTACCCGCCCGGCGCCCGCCTGCCAGCCGAGCGCGATCTCGCCCGCCTGCTGGGCGCGAGCCGCCCGACCCTGCGCGAGGCCCTGCGCCGACTCGGCGCGTGGCAGCTGGTCGAGCCGCGCCGCGGCTCGGGCGTGGTCGTCCGCCCGCTCACCGAGTGGTCGATAGAGGTCCTGCCGGCCTACCTCCGCCACGCCCGGCCCCCGGGCGGCGCGCCGTCGATGGTCCGCATGTTCCTCGACCTGCTCAGCTTGCGCCGGACCCTGCTGGTCGAGGTCCTCCGCCTGGTCGCGGGGCGCATCCCGCCCGGCGGCACCGCGGCGGCGCGGGCCCAGGTCGCGAAGGCGGCGGCCATGCGCGGGACCCCGTCCGAGTTCGTCCGCGAGGACTTCAAGGTCATGCGGTTGGTGGTCGAGGCCGCGGGCCTGTTGCCGGCGGTGTGGATGCTGAACCGCATCACCAGCGTGTACCGCGAGGTGGCCGACCTGCTGGCCGGTCAGCTGCAGGTCCCCGACGACTACGCCACGTCCGCCAACCGCTACCTCGACGCGATCGAGGCCGGCGACGGCGATCGCGCCGCCACCGAGCTGCGCGAGTATCTCGAGCGCCACGATCGCAGCGTCACCGCCGCCCTCGGAATCACCCCATGAGCGCCACCGAATCCACCGGCGCGCTGCCGGCCCACGCCCGCGCGCTGATGATCAGCCTGGTGCCGGTGATCTGCCCGCCCGACGCTCTCGAGCTCGACCTGGCCGCGGATCACGCCGGCCATGTCGGCCTGACCGTCGGCGCGATGCCACGCGGCCTGCGCACCGCGTTCCTCCTCGGGCTGCGCACGTACGACGAGGGCGCGCGGGTGTGGTTGCCGGCTCGCGGTCGCGCGGCGCGGTCGCTGCCGCCGACGCTGGCCGAGCGTTACTACCTGCGCTGGGAGCACGGGCCGACCCCGGTCCACGTCCAGCTCGCGCGCGCCCTCGGCCAGCTGCTCAAGCTCGCGCACTACGAGCACCCGCGGGTGCAGGAGCGCATGGGCTATCGGCCGGCCGCGTGGATCGAGCAGGTCAAGCGGCGGCGGCTCACCACGTACGGCGACGCGGTGCGCAGCGCGGAGGCGGCGATCACGGCGCCCGATCCGTTGCGTCCGACCCTCGCCACAAGCCGGAGGTCGTCGTGAGCCCGGCCGCGCAGCCGGCGCGCGCCGCGGTGTCGACCACCGTGCCAGCGCCGCGCGGCGTCACCACCCGCGACGACGTCCACGGCGACATCGTGCTCGACGCCGACGTCGTCATCGTCGGCTCGGGCGCGGGCGGCGCGACCCTGGCCGCCGAGCTGGCCGAGGCCGGGCTCGACGTCGTCGTGATCGAGGAGGGCCGCTACTGGACCACCCGCGACTTCACGGCCGACGCGTCGGCGGCGGTCCGCCAGCTGTACCGCGACGGCGGCGCGACGATGGCGCTGGGCGATCCGCCGGTGCTGTACCAGGAGGGCCGCGCGGTCGGCGGCTCGACGGTGATCAACGGCGGCATGTCGTGGCGCACGCCCGAGCGGGTGCTCGATCGCTGGCGACGCGAGGCCGATCTGCCGACGGTGACCTCGGCCGCGCTCGAGCCCTACTTCAGTCGGGTCGAGCGGCGGATCCACGTCGCCAACCAGGATCCCGAGTCGATCGGCCTCGACAACAAGCTGCTGCAGCGCGGCGCCGACGCGATGGGCTGGAAGGTCATCCCCAACCTGCGCAACCAGGTCCACTGCCCGGGCTCCAACAACTGCGCATTCGGGTGCCCGACCGGCGCCAAGCAGTCGGCGCTGGTGACCTACGTGCCGCGCGCGCTGCACTTCGGCGCCCGCATCCTCGCCGACGTCCGGGTCGAGAAGATCTTGCTGCACGGCAAGCGCGCGGTCGGCGTCCAGGGCCGGGTGGTCGGGCCCGATCGCAAGCCGGGCGCCAAGGTCGTGGTCCGCGGCAAGCTGGTGGTGTCGGCATGCGGCGCGATCCACACGCCGGCCTTGCTCCACCGCTCGGGCGTGCGCTCGCCGTCGGGGCGGCTCGGCCACAACCTGTCGCTCCACCCCAACGTCAAGCTGACGGCGGTGTTCGATCACGCGGTGCGCGGGTGGGAGGGCGTGCACCAGGCCTTCCAGGTTCGTGAGTTCGAGGCCGAAGGCCTGCTGTTCGCTGCGGTCAACATCCCGCCCGGGATCCTGGCGATGACGTCGCACCCGCGCGGTGAGGCGCTCGGCAAGCTGATGGCCGACTATGACAAGATGGTGGTCGCCGGCATGCTGTGCGAGGACACCAGCACCGGGCGGGTCGCGACCATCCGGGGCGAGCCGCAGGCCTTCTACCAGCTCGCCGACGTCGACGCGCGCCAGCTGGTGCGCGGCGTCGCGCTGCTATCGGAGCTGCTGTTCGCGGCCGGGGCCAAGGCGATCCACACCCCGTTCGCCGGGCTGGCGCCGCTGACCTCGGCCGACGACACCCGCACGCTGTACGAGCGCGACATCCCCAAGCACACCATGGAGGTCGTGACCGTCCACATGATGGGCACCGCCAGGATGGGCGGCGACCGCACCCGCGCGGTCACCGACGAGCACGGCCTGGTCCACGACGCCGACCGGCTGATGGTGTGCGACGCGAGCCTGTTTCCGACTCCGATCGGGGTCAACCCGATGGAGACCATCATGGCGCTGGCCACCCGCGCCGCGGCCCACGTGATCGACAACCTGGCGAGGTACCGATGAGCACGCCCGAGTTTCCTGCCGGCACGACCCAGATCCCGACGACCGTCGAGACCGTCGAGATCCCAACGACGACCCCGACCGGGACTGGCCCGATCCCGACGACGACCGAGGCCGCGCCGCCGCCGCCACCCCCGGCCCCGCCCGCCCCGATCATCGCGC
>JAYVSF010000674.1:0-6004 GCA_043775605.1 Myxococcales bacterium | reverse complement strand
ACATTCTCGAGCCGACGCAGCAGACCCTCGACGCCCTGATGAAGCTCGACCTGTCGGCCGGCGTCGACGTCGAAATCAAGACCTGATTCGGTCGCTGACCGCACCGCACCGCAAGAGCAAGACGCCATGAAGCTAGATGTCAAGAACACCGCCGGTCAGAGCGTCGGCCAGATCGAGCTGGCCGACGAGGTCTTCGCCGCCGAAGTCCACGAGCACCTCCTGTGGGAGGTCGTGAAGTGGCAGCTGGCCAAGCGCCGCGCCGGTAATGCCTCGACCAAGCGGATCGGTGAGATCCGCGGCTCGAGCATCAAGGCGTGGAAGCAGAAGGGCACCGGCCGCGCCCGTCAGGGCTCGCGCAAGGGACCGCACTGGGTTGGTGGAGGTTCGGTGTTCGGCCCCAAGCCGCGCAGCTACGCCTACACCATGCCGCGCAAGGCCAAGAAGATCGCGCTGCGGTCGGCCCTGTCGCTGCGCGCCGGCGAGCAGAAGCTCATCGTCGTCGACAAGTTCGACTCGGACGGCAAGACCAAGGGCGTGGCCGCCGCGCTCGCGAACCTCGGCGTGACCCAGCCGACCTCGAAGGTCCTGATCATCGACGCCAAGGACAACGCGCTGCTGGTCCGCGGCAGCAAGAACCTGGCGTCGTCGAAGTGGCTCGCCCCCGAGGGCCTCAACGTTTACGACATCCTCCGTCACGAGACGGTGGTGATCACCCAGGCCTCGATCAAGCACGTCGAGGCCTTGCTTCTGAATCCCCTCGCGTCGCTCGGGGTAGTCGCCGCCACCGCCTCGGCCCAGGCCTCCTGAGAGTCGTCATGCGTACCCCCCAGACCGTCATCAAGCGTCCGCTCCTGTCCGAGAAGACCGCTCGCCTGCGCGAGACCGGTGGCGCCGCCGAGCGCCCCGCCGAGGGCGAAGATCACGCCCAGCAGGTCGTCTTCGAGGTGGCCAAGGACGCCAACAAGATCGAGATCCGCCACGCCGTCGAGGCGCTGTTCAAGGTCTCGGTCACCCAGGTCCGTACCCTGATCGCCCGCGGGAAGATCAAGCGGGTCGGTCGCTTCTCCGGCCGGCGTCCCGCTTGGAAGAAGGCGATCGTCACCCTCCGTGCTGGCGACAGCATCGCCTTCTTTGAAGGCGTCTGAGCAGGAGTCTGAGCCCTGGCCATCATCAAGTACAAGCCGACCTCGCCCGGTCGCCGCGGCATGTCGACCCAGGACTTCGGGTCGATCACCAAGAGCAAGCCCGAGAAGAGCCTCCTCGAGGCCAAGACCGAGAAGGCCGGCCGCAACAACCACGGCCGCATCACGTCGCGCTTCCGCGGTGGCGGCCACAAGCAGCGCTACCGCAAGATCGACTTCAAGCGGACCAAGACCGGCGTGCCGGCCAAGGTGCTGGGCATCGAGTACGATCCCAACCGCTCGGCGCGCATCGCGCTCTTGCAGTACGCCGACGGCGAGCTGGCCTACATCCTGGCTCCATCGAAGCTCGACGTCGGTGACCAGGTCATCGCCGCCAACTCGGCCGACATCAAGCCCGGCAACAACCTGCCGCTGCGCTTCATCCCGGTCGGCACCGAGATCCACGCCGTCGAGCTCAAGATCGGCGGCGGCGCCCAGATGGGCCGCTCGGCCGGCACCAAGGTCGTGCTGATGGCGAAGGAGGGGGCCCAGGCCACCCTCCGCCTGCCGTCGGGCGAGATGCGCTTCGTCAACATCGACTGCCGCGCCACCGTCGGCGTGGTCGCCAACTCCGAGCACGCCAACATCGAGTGGGGCAAGGCCGGCCGCAAGCGCTGGCTCGGCCGCCGCCCGCACCAGCGCGGCGTGTCGATGAACCCGGTCGATCACCCGATGGGTGGTGGCGAGGGCCGCAGCTCGGGTGGTCGCCACCCCTGCACCCCGTGGGGTCAGCCGACCAAGGGCTACAAGACCCGCCACAACAAGCGGACCGACAAGAACATCGTCCGCCGCCGCTCGAAGTGATCGGTCCCATGCTCGCCCCCATGATTCTCTCCCTGACTGCCTGCCGAGGTCGCCGCCATGCCGCGTAGCGTAAAGAAGGGCCCGTACGTCGAGCCCTACCTGAAGAAGAAGATCCTGACCGCCCAGAAGGAGAGCAACCCGAACAAGCGGGTGATCAAGACCTGGTCGCGGCGCTCGACGATCACTCCCGAGATGGTCGCGCTCACGTTCGCGGTCCACAACGGCCGCAAGTTCATCCCGGTGTTTTGCACCGAGAACATGGTCGGGCACAAGCTCGGCGAGTTCGCCCCGACCCGGACCTACACCGGTCACGGCGGCGACAAGAAGCGCTGATCACTTCCGGACCCCTGGACGAATAGCCATGCAAGCCAGAGCACTCATCCGCGGCATCACGATGTCGCCCCGCAAGATGCGCGTCGTCGCCAACCTCGTCCGGGGCGAGAAGGTCGAGAAGGCGGTCGGTCTCCTCGAGCTCCTGCCCAAGAAGGCTGGCCGCTTGATCGCCAAGGCGATCAAGAGTGCCACCGCCAACGCCGAGGAGCGGTCGGGCGGAGATGTCTCGGTCGAGGACCTCCGGATCGAGACCATCACCGTCGACGGCGGTCCGGTCGTCAAGCGCTGGATGCCGCGGTCGATGGGCCGCGCCAACCGCATCAACCACCGTAGCAGCCACCTCACGGTGGTCGTCTCCGACGAGTAGTCGGACCCGCGCAGCACGGAAACGGCAAGGACACCGCACATGGGTCAGAAGACGCATCCGATCGGATTCCGCCTCGGGATCATCAAGACCTGGTCGTCGCGCTGGTACGAGGAGAAGAACTACTCCAAGTGGCTGCACGAGGACCTGAAGCTCAAGGGCTTCATCAAGAAGAAGCTCAACTTCGCGGGCATCTCGTACATCGAGATCGAGCGCGCCGCGAACAAGTGCAAGATCAACATTCACACCGCGCGCCCCGGCATCGTGATCGGCAAGCGCGGCGCCGGCGTCGAGACCCTGAAGAAGGAAGTCCAGGCGCTGACCGCGAACGAGGTCTTCCTGAACATCGTCGAGGTCCGCAAGGCCGAGACCAACGCCCAGCTGGTGGCCGAGAACATCGCGACCCAGCTCGAGCGCCGGATCGCGTTCCGCCGGGCGATGAAGAAGGCGGTCCAGACCGCCATGAAGTTCGGCTCGAAGGGCATCAAGGTCGCGTCGGCCGGCCGGCTCGGCGGCGCCGAGATGTCGCGCCGCGAGTGGTACCGCGAGGGTCGGGTGCCGCTGCACACGCTGCGCGCCGACATCGAGTACGGCCAGACCGAGGCCCACACCACCTACGGCAGCATCGGCGTGAAGTGCTGGATGTTCCACGGTGAGGTCCTGCCCGCGCCCCGCAAGGTGCCGGGGCAGCCGGTTCGCTGATCGCCGCGATCACCTCATTTCCATCAGCTTTCGTTAGTAGGTTCCCATGAGCATGCTCTCCCCCAAGCGGACGAAGTTCCGCAAGTTCCACAAGGGACACACCGCCGGACTGGCCAAGGGCGGCGACAAGGTCTCGTTCGGCGACTTCGGGATGCAGGTCCTCGAGCCGGGCTGGCTGACGTCCCGCCAGATCGAGGCCGCCCGCGTCGCGATCAGCCGCGCGGTCAAGAAGGCCGGCAAGATCTACGTCCGGGTGTTCCCCGACAAGTCCGTCACCAAGAAGCCGGCCGAGACCCGTATGGGTACCGGTAAGGGCGGGGTCGAGGGCTGGGTCGCCGTGGTCCGCCCAGGCCGCGTGATCTTCGAGGTCGAGGGTGTCGACGCGGCCACCGCGCTCGAGGCCTTCACCCGCGCCCACCACAAGCTGCCGATCAGGACCCACCTGGTCTCGCGGGAGTCGGTGCTATGAGCAAGAGCGATGATGCCCTGGGCAAGCTGCGCGACCTGCCGGCGGACGAGCTGCGCACCGCGCTGGCTCGCATCCGCGACGAGGTCTTCCGGCTCCAGCTCGGACGCCACACCAACCAGGTGACGTCGTCGGCCGAGATCACCACCAAGCGCCGCGAAGTGAGCCGCATCCTCACCGTCCTGCGCGCCCGCGAACTCGGGCTCGAGACGCAGGGCGCCGCCGGCGCGTCGAAGTCCGCCAAGGCCGGGATCGCCAAGTCCCGCGCTGCTGCCGAGTGAAGCCAGGAGATCACGTCGTGACCGCGACCACAGCAACCACCGAATCCACCGATACCCGCGGCAGCCGCCGCACCATCACCGGCACCGTCACCTCGAACGCCATGGAGAAGACCGTGGTGGTCAGCGTGATCCGCCGGATCCGCGACCGCCGGTTCCACAAGTTCGTGACCCGGCGCGTCCACTACAAGGCCCACGACGAGCACAAGGTCTGCCAGGTCGGCGACCTGATCGAGATCATCGAGTCTCGGCCGATCTCCAAGACCAAGCGCTGGCGCGTGTTCCGCACCATCACCAAGGCGCTGCAGATCAACGTCAAGGAGATGTTGCCGTGATCCAGCAGTGCAGCGTGCTCGACGTCGCCGACAACAGCGGCGCCAAGAAGATCTACTGCATCAAGGTGCTTGGTGGCAGCAAGCGACGCTACGCGTCGATTGGCGACGTCATCATCGTCTCGGTGCGCGAGGCCATCCCGAACTCCAAGGTGAAGAAGGGCGAGGTCGCGCGCGCGGTCATCGTCCGCGTGTCGAAGGAGCTGCCCCGCTCCGACGGCTCCTTCATCAAGTTCGACGGTAACTCGGCCGTGCTCATCAACAAGGAGAACGAGCCGATCGGCACGCGTATCTTCGGGCCGGTCGCGCGCGAGCTGCGCGCCAAGCGGTTCATGAAGATCATCTCGCTGGCACCGGAGGTGCTCTGATGGCGCACGTTCGTCGCGGCGACCTCGTGGTCGTCACCAAGGGCAAGGACAAGGGCAAGCGCGGCAAGGTCCTGCGCGTGCTCGGTGAGCGGGTCATCGTCGAGAAGGTCGCGATGGTCAAGCGCCACACCAAGGCCAACCAGAAGAACCCCAATGGCGGCATCCTCGAGAAGGAAGGCACGATCGCGATCGCGAACGTCGCCCTCTGGGACGAGAAGCTCGGCCGCGCCACCCGCACCCGCTGGGCCATCGACGGCGAGTCCAAGATCCGCGTCGGCGTGAAGTCCGGTACCAAGTTCCCGGCCGCTGGCCTCTGATCCCCGTACCGGTCGACCCTACCTGATCCCGCGAGTCCGCTGATCAACCACTAGTCGACCTATAGCTCCCAGCTCCCCAGAGAGAAGACGATGGCGAAAGACGAGACACCCGCGGCCGAGAAGACGGCCAAGCCGGTCGGCGACAAGGCCCTGAAGGCCAAGGCCGCCGGTCAGGCCAAGGCCGCCAAGAAGGGCGCTGCCCAGACCGGGCCGGCGCCGGTGTACAAGCGGACCGCCGCACCTCGGCTGAAGCTGGCGTACGCCGCGACGGTCAAGGAGCAGCTCACCAAGGAGTTCAGCTACGGCTCGGCGATGCAGATCCCGCGCGTGGTCAAGATCTCCTTGAACATGGGCCTCGGTCGCGCCGCCCACGACAGCAAGATCATCGACTCGGCCGTCGAGGAGATGAAGCTGATCGCGGGCCAGTCGCCGGTGGTGTCCAAGGCCAAGAAGGACATCGCCAACTACAAGCTCCGCAAGGGCCACAAGATCGGCGTCATGGTCACCCTCCGCGGCGACCGGATGTGGGAGTTTCTCGATCGGCTGGTCAACATCGCGCTGCCCCGCGTCCGTGACTTCCGTGGCGTGTCGAGCAAGGGCTTCGACGGCCGTGGCAACTTCACCATGGGCGTCAAGGAGCAGATCATCTTCCCGGAGATCGAGTACGACAAGATCGACTCGATCAAGGGCCTCAACATCAGCATCGTCACCACCGCCAAGACGGACGGCGAGGGTCGGGCACTGCTCGGCTACCTCGGCATGCCGTTCCGTCAGGCTCCCGCGCCAGGAGCGGCCGCATGAGCAAGCTCGTCGATCGTCTGCCCAAGAATCCCAAGTTCAAGGTCCGGATCCACCACCG
>JAYVSF010000673.1:0-6363 GCA_043775605.1 Myxococcales bacterium | reverse complement strand
GGTCGACGGCCACGCCGGGGTCGGACTGGTCCGCATCGGCCTCATCCAGCTGCTGGCGCTGTCCGCCGCCCGGACGGATGCCGGCGACCGGCCGCTCGCGGCCCGGGACCTCAGCCGCGGCCACATGCTGGCGGTGCGGGCGTTCGAGACCAGCGTGCTCGACGAGGTGCTCGGCGAGCCCGACCCGGCCTGGCGCCTGCTCCTCGACGGCCTGGCCCACATCACCCGGCTGCGGCCGGCCTGAACATGTGATCTGGGCGCGGGTTCGTGGGATGATCGCGAGGTGAAGCGTGGCGTGGTCCTGGCCTTGCTCGGGTGGTCGCTGGTCGGCGCGACGGTCGCCGTGGCGCGACCGCTGGCCGACCCGGCGCCGTGGGTGCTGCCGGTCAACGTCTTCGCCAAGGCCAAGGCCGGCGACTGGACGATCCTCGAGGGCGACGCCGTGCTGCGCGGCAAGCTGGTCCACGAGCGAGAGATCATCCGGGTCGGTTCGGTCAAGGGCGGCGTGGTCGAGGTCCAGCTGTTCGAGGGCGCGGCCGAGCGCGAGGGCTGGTTCCTGTCGTTCCCCGTCGACAGCAAGCGCGGGCCCGACACCAACCTCGTGTTCGACCTGCCCTCGATCGCGACCGACCTGACCACGGCGAAGGCGTCGTGCACGCTCGGCGGCGAGACCTTCGCGTGCACCGAGGTCACCTACCGGACGCCGACCCACGAGGTCACGGTCCGCATGGCGCCGCGGGTGCGCGGCTCGGGCATCGTGTCGTTCGCGGTCGTCAAGGCCGGCAAGCCGACCTGGACGATGACCGCGATCGGCTACGGCACCGCCGGCAAGGTCGCGTGGGGCGCCGGGCCGCCGCGCGCCGACCTCGAGGCCTGGGACGGCGGCGCCAGGCCGACCACGCTGCGGGCCGGCACCGAGCCGGCGTCGAAGGACGTCTACGACGACCCCGCGGCCGCGCTGCTCGGGATCCCGCCCCACGCCGAGGTCGCGAGCTGCAAGGCCGCCGGCGGGCTCGACCCGCGGGCGGTGAGCCGCGCGCTGCAGGGCAAGCTGCAGCCTCTCGAGGACTGCTACAGCGACGAGCTCGCGGCCCGGCCCGCGGTCGGCGGCGGCGCGGTCGAGCTGAGCTTCACCGTCGACGAAGGCCAGGCCCTCGAGCTCGCGGCCGCCGGCGCCGCCGCCCCCGCGATCAAGGCCTGCGTCACCGGCGCGCTCGACGGCGTGGAGGTGCCCCAGCCCGACGGGGGTCGGGCCACGGCGGTGTGCACGCTGGCCTTCGATCCCGGCAAGCGGGCCGCGCCGGCCGGCACCCGGTCCGGCAAGCGCAAGCTCGTGACCCGCGCCCACCCGGCCCGCGGTGGCCCCGACCTGCGCGGCCTGCAGCGCATCCCATGACGGCCTATCGGCCCCGGCTGCGCGCCCACCTCCGGGTCGAGGGCGAGCAACTCCTCGACACGATGCTCGAGCGGACGTTCCCGCTCCACGGCGCGGTGGCGGCCCTGGCCCCGCGGCTCGACGGCAGCGAGGACTGGACCGCGATCCGCGATCGCCTGATCGCCGCCGGCCACGAGGCCGACGACGTCGACAGCTCGCTGCGCGGCCTGCTGTGCGTGCACCTGGTCGAGGGCGCCGGCGACGCGCTGACCGCGAAGCTGACGGCGATGCTCGACCGCACCGACGACCCGCCGATCACCACGCTCGGCGGCGCGCGCTTCGCCTGCCAGGGCTCGGGCGGCTGCTGCTCCGGCTACGCGTTCGGACCGCTGTCCGACGCCGACGTCGCCCGCCTCGAGAGCCTCGACCTCGCCGTCGCCTTCCCCGACCTCGCCCTGCCCTACGTCGAGCACGACGACCGCGGCCGCTTCCTGCGCCGCGACGGCCACCGCTGCATCTTCCTCGCCGGCGATCGCCGGTGCGGCCTGCACGCGGCCTTCGGCGCCGACGCCAAGCCCGGCTTCTGCCGCCAGTACCCGCTCGAATCGTTCGCCACGCTCGAGGGCCTCAGGGTCAACGATCGCGGCACCTGCGCGAGCTTCGCGACCAGCGCCCGCACCGGCCTGCCGCTGGCCGATGATCTGGCGCGGATCCGCCCGCTGCTCTCCCCGCCGGTCCTCTACCACCCGCTCGCCTTCGTCGACGCCCAGCCCTGGGACTACGGCCTGTTCTTGCGGTTCACGACCGCGGCGATCGAGCTGGTCGGGCGCAACCTCTCCACCCCGAGCGAGACCCTGGCCGCCCTCGCCCAGCTGCTCGACGCCCTGGCCCGGGCGGTCCACGGCTGTCCGCTCGCGCCCGGGCAGCCCGACGACGTGGTGACCGCGGTGCTGGCCGAGGACCCCGCCGGCTGGTACCGCGAGCCCGATCAGGTCGCCGCCGTGGTCGGCCAGCGGCGGCTGGTGGCCTTGCTCGACGACCTGGCCCCGGCGATGAGCGAGGCGATCAACGCCGGCATGGCGCACGCGACCGCCGCGCGGTTCGACGAGCTGGTCGAGCTGATCGACCACATCGCCAACCAGGTGGTGGCGCGCGAGAGCATGGCGCCCGCGACCAGCCACGGCCCGGACGTCGAGGAGGCGCTGCGGATCTCGATGCAGCAGCGGCTGTTCGGCCGGAGCGCGCTGGTCGGTGGCCACGCCGGCACCGGGCTGGTCCGGCTCGGCCTGGTCCAGCTGTTCGCGCTGGCCGGCGCCCGGATGCGGGCGGGCGCGCGGGCGCTGACCGCGGCCGATCTCGACCGCGGCCACTCGCTGGCGACCCGGGTCTTCGAGTCGGCGGCGATCGATCGCCTCCTCCTCGATCACGATGGCCGCTGGCGCGAGCTGGTGCTCGGCATCGCGATCGCGGCGCGGGTGGTCGGCGCCCCGCCGCCGGACGACGCCCCGAGCTGACGACGAGGGCGGGATCGAGGGTCTAAGCTCGCGCGCGATGAGCGACCGCGCCGCCCGCCTTCGATTCGCCCTCGCCGCCGCCGTGCTGGTGACGCTCGCGCTGGCCGCACCGGCGCGGGCCCAGGTCGTGCAGGTCTACACCAAGCCGATCGAGCCGTTCTCGTTCCAGGAGAACGGCCGGGCGATGGGCCTGAGCATGGACCTGTGGGAGCGGGTCGCGCGCGAGGCCAACCTCCAGTTCGAACTGCACTGGGTCGGCTCGGTCGGCGAGCTGATCGACGCCTTGAAGACCAAGCAGGCCGACGTCGCGATCGCCGCGATCAGCATCACCTCCGAGCGCGAGGCGGCGATCGACTTCACCACGCCGTACTACGAGTCGGGCCTCGGCATCCTGACCAGCGCGCAGAAGCAGAGCGCGACCACGATCATCCTCGCCGCGATCTCGTCGGGCCCGTTCGTCGAGATCACGCTGCTGGTGATCGCGCTGATCGTGGTGATCGGCCACCTGCTGTGGCTGTTCGAGCGCCAGCTCAACCCCGAGCAGTTCCCGCGGCCGTACCTGCGCGGGGTGTGGGAGTCGACCTGGTGGGCGATCTCGACGATGTTGAGCGGCGGCTGCGACGCCAAGGGTCCGCTCGCGGTCGGCGGCCGCATCATCGCGGCCCTGTGGATGCTGGTCTCGATCGTCGGCCTCACCTACTTCACGGCGATCATCACGACCACGATGACGATCAGCCGGCTCAACGCCGACATCGCCGGCGCCAGCGACCTGCCGGGGACCAAGGTCGCGACCGTCAAGGGCAGCACCGCCGAGCGCTACCTGGTCGAGCACCGGGCCAAGGTCAGCGCGTTCGCGACCATCGATCAGGCCTTCGACGCGCTCGATCGCCACGCGGTCAAGGCGGTGGTCTACGACGAGCCGATCCTGCTCTATCACACCAAGCGGGCCGGGGTCCGCGGCCAGACCGTGGTCGGCCGGCTGTTCGAGCGGCAGAACTACGGCATCGGCCTGCAGGAGGGCAGCCCGTACCGCAAGGCGATCAACGGCGCGCTGCTCAAGCTGCGCGAGGACGGTGTGCTCGACGAGCTCAACATCAAGTGGTTCGGCGATCGGGACTGACGACCTGTCGGACCGGCGAGCGGCGACCGCGGTCGGTGCTACGATCGGGGAGTCATGCTCGACCAGCTCCGCAAGCAGCTCCGCCGGGCGACGTGGCACGCCAGCGATGTCGCCTGGCACCGCGGCTGGCGGGCGATCCGCGTGGCGGCCACACCGTGGGCCCGGCCGCACTACGAGGAGGCGCGGGCCCGGCTCGCGCGCGCGCCGGCGACGCCGCGGGCCGAGGTGGTCATCGCCCGCGATCAGCTCGACGGCTGGCTGCGCGCGGCGGCGCCGCCCGAGGTGCCGTTCGACGCGGTCGTGCTCGACAGCCACGCGCTCGCGGCGCGGTTCGGCGACGGCCCGCGTGAGCGCCGCAGCCTGCACATGCACGGCAAGCTGCGCATGACCCACCGCGCGCTGCCGAGCCCGTCGGTGGTGGTGCTCGCGCTGTTCAGCGACGTGGCGGCCGACTACTTCGTCGAGAGCATGGCCGCCGACGTCGCCAACCGGGTGAACGAGCACCACGGCGCCGGGGTCGCGGTCGCCGACACCCAGGCCGGCGTGCCGGTGCTGCTCAAGGAGGTCGCGGTCGCGGCCGGCCTGGGCACGATCGGCAAGAACGCGCTGTTCTTCTCGCGCCGGTTCGGCTTCAACTGCAAGCTCAACGTCATCTTCCTCGACGGCGCGGTCGATCGCTACGACCCGGTGCCGACCGACGACGCCTGGAAGCTGCCCGACTGCACGACCTGCAACCTGTGCGTCGAGGCCTGCCCGGTCGGCGCGTTCGACGACTACGTCATCACCCGCACCGAGTCGTGCGACCGCCTGATCGCCGGCGACTTCTTCGGGCCGCGCCGTGATCACATGTGCCGGGCGTGCATCACCCGCTGCCCGGTGTCGAACGACGTGCTCAAGCTCCGCCGCGGCGACGGCGCGCCGAAGCGGGCGTTCTGGGACAACGAGGCCCAGATGGCCCTGGCCGCCAATCTGTTCATGGACCGGCCGTCGTTCCTGGTCTGGCTGGTCCAGCGCTTCTACTACGGTTCGGGCCTGCCCGACCGCGAGCGCGAGGACAAGAAGGGCTACACCGAAAGCCTGTCGACCGCGATGAACGTGACCACGTCGGATCAGACCCACGACGGCTGGCGGCTGGCCGCGACCCGCAAGCGCTAGCGAGCCTTGGCGAGCGATCAACCATGACTCTGGGCGTTCGGGGTCACGCGTGGATGGGGCGCACCGTCGAGCTGCGGCGTGAGCTGGCGGCGATCGCCGACGTCGCGCCGTGGTGGTGGCTCGTGGCCGGCGGGGTCGCGGCCGTCGAGACCCGCCCGACCGCCGAGGCCTACCTGGCCTGCGACGCCGAGCCCGACGGTGACACGTTCATGGGCTACCCCGCGCCGCCCCCGCGCGACCTGGTCGCCGACGCGATCGCCCGGGCCCGCGCAGCCCGCACCGCGCTGCGCGAGCTCGACGGCACGCTGCCCGATCAGCCGCTGGCGGTGACGATCGATCACGCGCGCGGCGCCGGCACCCGGGCCAGCGCGCTCGACGTGGCCGCGTTCGCGATCGGCGATCGCTGCGTGATCGCGCCGCTCGACGAGCCGGCGCTAGCGGCGACCTTGACGGCGGCGCTGACCGGCGCGCCGACATCGCCGTGGACGGGACCGACGCCGTTCGTGTGCGTGGCGCTGGGCGACGAGCCGCTCGCGACCGCGCGTCACGGTCATCGCCGGGCCTGGACCGAGCGCGGCGGGCCCTGGCTCGGGCTCGGCCGCGCCGCCGACGTCGCGCTCGCGTCGACCTGTCACCTGGTCATCGACGGCTACGGCCACGCGCTGCTCACCGCGCGCATCGCCGAGCTGACCGCGGCGGCGACGCCGGCCGACGCCGGACGCAGCGCCGGTCGGTCGGCGCCCGCGCTGATCGCCGTGGCCGGCGCGGTGCCGCTTGCGGTGGCCTGGAGGCTGCTGCCGTGCCCGACCCCGCGCCTGATGCCGATGGCCTACCGGCTGGGCCAGCTCCTCCACCAGCGTGCGGGCCGGCCGGCGGCGCGGTTCTCGCCGACGATCCAGATCCCGGTCGCGCGCGGCGGCCGCGACGATCCGATGCGGCTGCGACGGCGGGTGGTGTCGGCGACCGTGAGCGTGCGCTTCGACGGCGGCGTGGCCGAGCCGATGGCCGCGTTCGAGGCGCGGGCCCGGGCGGTGTTCGCGCGCGAGGCGGCGGCGCGCGGCCTGGTGTCGCGCTTGCTGGCGGCGGCGCGCGCGGTGCCGGTGCCGGTGGCCTGGAAGCGCAAGGGCATCGGCGCCCAGCGGCCGGCCTGGCTCGACCGGCTGGCCGAGGTCATCGGCGGCCGGGCGCTGCTGTCGCGG
>JAYVSF010000672.1:0-6464 GCA_043775605.1 Myxococcales bacterium | reverse complement strand
GATCTCCCAGAGCGCGCTGCACGCGCGGCCAAGGAAGTTGCGCTGGTACCCCTGATGAAGTGGGTCACGACCCGCGGATGGGAACTCGTCGAAGCAGCGTTCCCCACGACGCGATTTCACGAGATCCGCGACGCCAAGCAAGGCCGGGCCCCCCATCGATCTGCTGGGCGGGCCTCCGAGCCAAGCCCGAAGCTGGCGCCAGCGCCGAAGGGGCGTGGCCGAGCCGATCGGCGGAAGTGACGACCGACCGGGTCGTGCGCCACCCCCGGAGCGCGGTAGCCTCGGCCATTGTGGCCGAGTCCGCCGACGGAAAGTCCCCGAAGAAGCCGGCGAAGCTGCGCAAGCCGCGGTTCGCCACCGACGCCGACCTCGAGATCAAGGGCGGCTACGGGCCCGACGACGTCAGCTCGTCGCCGGCCGACCTCGGCGCGCCGGGCCAGTTCCCGTACACGCGCGGCGTGCAGGACACGATGTACCGTGGCCAGCTGTGGACGATGCGGCAGTACGCCGGCTTCGGCACCGCCGCCGAGTCCAACCGCCGCTACAAGTACCTGCTGGCCCAGGGCGGCAAGGGCCTGTCGGTCGCGTTCGATCTGCCGACCCAGATGGGCCGCGACTCCGATCACCCGATGGCGAAGGGCGAGGTCGGCCGGGTCGGGGTCGCGATCGACTCGATCGAGGACATGCGGGTGCTGTTCGACGGCATCCCGCTGGCCGACGTCTCGACGTCGATGACGATCAACGCCACCGCCGCCACGCTGCTGTCGCTCTACGTCGCGGTCGCCGACGAGCAGGGCGCGCCGCGGTCGTCGCTGCGCGGCACGATCCAGAACGACGTGCTCAAGGAGTACATCGCGCGCGGCACGTACATCTATCCGCCGACGCCGTCGATGCGGCTCATCACCGACACGTTCACGTTCTGCGCCCGCGAGGTCGCCACGTGGAACACGGTGTCGATCAGCGGCTACCACATTCGCGAGGCCGGCGCCGACGCGGTCCAGGAGCTGGCCTTCACCCTCGCCGACGGCGTGGCCTACGTCCAGGCCGCGGTCGACGCCGGGCTCGCGGTCGACGACTTCGCGCCGCGGCTGTCGTTCTTCTTCAACGGCCACAACAACTTCCTCGAGGAGGTCGGCAAGTTTCGCGCCGCCCGCCGGATGTGGGCCCGGATCATGCGCGACCGCTTCGGCGCGACCAACCCCAAGAGCTGGCAGCTCCGCTTCCACACCCAGACCGCCGGCGTCACGCTCACCGCCCAGCAGCCGCTGGTCAACATCGTGCGGGTGGCGATGCAGGCGCTGGCCGCGGTGCTCGGCGGCACCCAGTCGCTGCACACCAACAGCTACGACGAGGCGTTGGGCTTGCCGACCGAGCAGGCCGCGATGGTCGCGCTGCGCACCCAGCAGGTCATCGCCCACGAGACCGGGGTCGCCGACTTCATCGATCCGCTGGGCGGCAGCTACGCGGTCGAGCACCTGACCGCCGAGATCGAGCGCCGGGCCCAGGCCTACATGGACCGGATCGCCGAGCTCGGCGGCATGGTCCGCGCGATCGAGCAGGGCTACCCGCAGCGCGAGATCGAGCGCCGCGCCTACGAGCACCAGCGCGCGGTCGAGAAGAAGGAGCGGATCGTGGTCGGCGTGAACGACTACGTGATCGCCGACGAGGCCCCGGTCGAGGTCGCGTCGATGGATCCGGCGCTCGAGCGCGAACAGTGCGAGCGGTTGGCGGCGCTGCGGCGCCGGCGGCCCGCGGCCGAGCACGCCCGCACCCTGGCCGCGCTCGGCGACGCCGCCCGCGCCACCGACGAGTTGGTCGGACCCATCCTGGCTGCGGTCAAGGCCCAGGCCACGGTCGGCGAGATCGCGGACGTCCTGCGCGGGGTGTTCGGTGAGTACCTGCCGTCGCGAACGGTCTGATCCCCGGCGTGGGCCGCTGCCCGCTGGCGGTTGATTCTGCCGCGGTTTCGGGGTTCTATGAGGTTCAAGGCCCGGCCTGCGCCGGTGTCACGTCGACGGGGGATCCCATGCCGGTCACCAAGAGCGAGCTCGTAGAGAAGCTGTCGGAGTCGTTGGCGGTGCCGCGCGCTCGGGCCGAGCAGGTCGTCAACGTGATGTTCGACGCCATGGTGGCCACCCTGGAGCGCGGCGAGGGCATCGAGATCCGGGGCTTTGGCAGCTTCGAGGTGCGCAGCTACGCGCCGTACGAGGGCCGCAACCCGCGGACCGGCGAGCCCGTGCACGTGAAGGCCAAGCGCCTGCCGTTCTTCAAGGTCGGCAAGGAGCTGCGCGAACGGATCAACGCCTCGACCGGCAAGCTCGAGGTCGAGGACGGCGACACCGACGACCACGCCGACGATCACGCCGACGACCACTCCGACGAGACCTGATCAGGGCGGCAGCGCGGCCGCGAGCTGACGGCGACGGGCCCCGGCCCGCACCATGTGGCGCGCGAGGGCACGCCACAGCCGCAGCTTCTGGTCGGCCAGCACCTCGCTGCCGGCGACGCGAGCGGCGTACATCTCGAGCACGTCGGGATCGAACAGCACGAGGCTGAGCCAGCGCTGCCAGCCGGGCCCGGCTTGGTAGAGCAACCGCGCCAGCCAGCGGTCGAGGGCGAGTTCACGCCCGACCGCCGCCCGCCGCAGCGCTCGCCGGTAGCCGCGGAAGCCGAGGTCGCCGCTGGCCAGGCCGCGCGCCACCGCGTCGCCAGCGACCTGGGCCTGCTCCATCGCCACCGCGATGCCCTCGCCGGTGAGACCGTCGATACCGGCTGCGTCACCGACCGTGAGCAGACGCGGGGCCGACACCGGCGCCGACGGGTGATAGCCCCACACCGGCCAGCCGCGCGCGCCCTTGGCCGGCAACTCGACGCCGTGGCCGGCCAGCCGCGCCCGCAGGGTCCTGAGCAGCTCGGGGCCGCCGCGCCGCGTCGACGGGTAGTGCATCAGCCCGACGTTGGTGCGGCCGCCGGCGACCGGGAACAGCCACAGGTAGCCGCGCAGGCCGTCGGCCATCGGCGTGAAGTCGTAGACCATCGCGTCGTCGACGGGCGCGGTCGCGAGCTCCTGCATGAACAAGCGGTGCGGCAAGGCCTTGGCGTTGCCGGTCAGGTGCTTGCGGACGATCGACGCCGCGCCGTCGGCGCCGACCACGACCCGGGCCCGCAGCTCCAGGCCCGAGGCCAGGCGCAGCGCCACGTGGTCGGGCTCGACCGCCAGGGCGTCGACCGCGTCGCCCGTCTCGACCCCGACCCCGCGCGCGACGATCTGCGCGACCAGGCTGGCGTCGAACTCGATGCGGCGGATGACCTGGACCGGCCGGGCCATGGTCACGGTCCGCTCGAACGTGCCGTAGCGGACGCGGGCCGCAGGCGAGGGCACGAAGGGCACGGTCAGGCGCAGATCGAGCGCGGCGAGGGCCTCGTCGATGTGGCCGGTGAGGCCGCCGCCGCACGGCTTGTCGCGTGGCAGGTCGTAGCGCTCGAGCACGAGGACGTCGCGGACGCCGTGCTGGTGCAGGCGCGCGGCGGTCGCGGCCCCGGCCGGGCCGGCGCCGATCACCACGACGTCGCGGATCGCCGTCACGCCCCCGTCTACCACGTGAACTCCATCGTGGGCGTGAACGTCGACGTTAACGTCGACAGCGACGTGGTCGCCGACGTTGACGTGGTCGTTGACGTGGTCCTGGACGGCGCCCGCGACGCTGACGTCGACGTCGACCGCCCGCGATCGAGAGCCTACAGCCCCGCGTGGGCGGCGATCGAGACGTTGACCGTCATCGCGCCCTGCGGCACCGCCATGCCCTGGTGGAGCAGGATGCCCGAGCCGACCACGATGTTGAACGGCGTCTTGTACGAGCCCATGAACGACGCCAGGTTGGCCTTGCCGTCGGGATCGAAGACCATCGGCGTCGCCGGCAGGGTCGCGCCGGCCGGCACCGCGGGCACCGTGCCGACCCGCTTCGAGCCGGGGTCGCCGGGTACCATCACCGTCGACGGCGCGGCCCACACGCCCATCTCGGGCGTCGCGACGTTGAAGGTGTTGGCCGTGACCTCGTAGTCGATCGCGTCGACCGTGACCGAGATGATCGGCTGGTCGTTGATCGACTGCAGCTCGGGCTTCTCGTTGATGAGATCGATGCCCTGGTAGAGCGACACGAACAGCGTCAGATCGCAGGTATGGCTGCCGGCGTTGCACGAGGCCACGCACTGGCCGGGGCGGCAGGCCTGGGCCGCCAGCGCCGGGCACGGATCGGGGCTGACCGTGCAGGTCGCCGACAGGAGCTGCTCGGGGTTCGACAGCCCCCAGTTGCCCGCGTCGATCGTGAACTGCTTGTGCGGCAGGCCGAGATCGAACTGGGTGACATCGGAGCTGATCAGGCCGCAGCCGGCGGCGAAGAGGCCAACGGCGGGTACGAGCGTGGCGAGCAGGCGCTTGGGAACCATCGAGTCCAGCCTCCAGGGAGAAGCAACTAGAACCCGATCGTAGCATCCCGCGCACGGCGTCGCGACGGCGGCGACCGGGCCGCCCGGCATCGATCACGTTCCGCGCAGATTCCGGCACCTCCCGGTGTCGGCGTGTGCCTACAGCTCGTCCACCAGCGCCGCCGCCAGGGACCACGGATCGCGGGTCCGATCGACCACCGACGCCGCCAGGGCCTCGACGCCGCCGTGGGCCCGCAGCAGGGCCTCGGCGCGGTCGGCTAACAGCGCCCGCACCAGCTCGGCGATCTGCGCGGCGGCCCGGACCCGCGCCCTCGCCTCGCCCAGCTCGCCGGTCCAGGTCCGATCGCGATGGCGGTCGATCGCGGCCGCCAGCTCGTGGATGCCCGAGCCGGCCGCGGTGCCGCGGTTGGCGATGGTCCGCAGGATCTCGACATCCTTGCGCTCGCCGTCGGCGCGCAGATCGAGCATGTGCATCAGGTCGCGCTCGGTGCGATCGGCGCCCTCGCGATCGGCCTTGTTGATCACCAGCACGTCGGCGATCTCGAGCAGGCCGGCCTTGATCGCCTGGATGTCGTCGCCGAGCCCGGGCACCGTCACCACCACCGAGGTGTGGGCGGCCTTCATCACCTCGACCTCGTCCTGGCCGACCCCGACGGTCTCGATCAGCACGCGGTCGAAGCCCATCGCGTCGAGCACCGCGACCACGTCGAAGGTCGAGCGCGACAGGCCGCCGAGGTGGCCGCGGGTCGCGAGCGAGCGGATGAACACGCCGTCGTCGGTGGCGTGGCGCTGCATGCGGATGCGATCACCAAGGATGGCGCCGCCGGTGAACGGCGACGTCGGATCGACCGCGACCACGCCGACCCGCTCGCCGGCGGCGCGATAGTGGCCGATGAGCGCGTCGACCACCGTCGACTTGCCGGCGCCGGGGTTGCCGGTGATGCCGATGATGGTGGCCTTGCCGGTGCGCGGGAACAGCGCGGCCAGGGCGGCGTGGGCCTCGGGCCGGCGATCGTCGAGGTCGCGCATCAAGCGAGCGGCGGTGCGGACGTCGCCGGCCAGGATGCGGGCGACTCGATCGTCGATCGTGCTGGTCATGGGGACTTCTTCTTGAAGCGCTGCTCGGGGCCGGCCGGGGTGTAGAGCTGGAGCGCGGTGGTGGCGGCGCTGGCGGTGAAGGAATGCTCGACGCCCGGCGGGAGCTGGATCACCGAGAACTCGGTCACCGGCACCGCCACGCCGCCGACGGTCATGGTGCCACCGCCGGTCAGGACGTAGAGCACCTCGGTCTCGCCGGCGTGGACGTGGGCCGGGACCGTGGCGCCTGCGTCGATGTACTGGACGAGGTACGACACCTCGCGCCCGACCGCCTTGCTCGGCACGCCGGGCTCGACGAGGATCGCGGCGGTGCCACCGGCGCGGGGCAAGCGCCGCTCCTTGGTCCCGTCGATGACCACGGGCGTCGGCCGCCGCCCCCGCCCGCCCCCGGTCGCGGCCGGCAGCGCGCCGGCACGGGCGCTACCCTCGCGACCGCCGGGCACGATGGCGACGACCGCGGTGGTCGGTACCGCGCCGCCGGGCGTGATCTGCAACTCGCTGCCCGCCGGCACCAGCAGTGCGTCGGTCATGCCGAGTGTCACCGGCGCTCCACCGTTCCAGACCACGTCCGCCCAGCCGTCGAAGATCCATAGCTCGGTGCGCTCGACGACGCGCGGCCCGCTGCGCGCGCCGGGCGCGATCGTGACCTCGATCAGGCTGATCGCGGCGTTGGCGGTGTTGCGCTCGTCGAGCAGCACCGCGACGTCGACGCCGGCCTGGGCGTGGTGCGGCACCAGCCGGCGATCGATCACGTTCTGCATCGGCGGCGCCGAGAACACGAACGGCAGCTCGACGGTCTGGCCGCGGATCGGCGGGGCCCAGGCGTACGCGCCGAGCACATCGATCAGGCAGCGGGTCAGCACCGGCTTGCCGGGCTCGTCGACCTCGGCCTCGGCGGCGCCATGGCCGTCCTTGCCGAT
>JAYVSF010000671.1:0-13056 GCA_043775605.1 Myxococcales bacterium | reverse complement strand
ACCGAGATCGCGTGCATCGCGAACTTCGACAGCGGCATCGCCACCGACAGGTCGGCCTGGACGTGCGCGACCGAGACCAGCTCGACGAACGGCGGCGAGCCGGGCCGAAACTGGTCGGCCTGGTACAGCAGGGTGGCGACCGAGAACAGCCCGATGCCGGGCCGGACCTCGACCGCGGTCAGCTCCTTCGGGATGAAGCGCTCGAGCGCCTCGACGTCGATCTCCCAGGTGAACATGAGGTGACGCTGGATGTGCCACTCGATGACGAGCGGGTCGTCGCCCACGCGCGCGAAGCGGTCGGGGTCGTTGGTCATGACGAAGCTCCTGTGAGGGTCGCGCCGGCGGGCTCGCCGGGCTGGTGGCCGAAGCCGAGGTGGGCGGCGGCGCCACGGATGAGCGAGGCGCAGCGCGCGAGCTGGGCCTCGGTGTGCTCGGAGGTGACGAACAGGCGGACCCGGGCCTCGCCGACCGGCACCGCCGGGAAGGACATGACGCTGCCGTCGAGGCCGGCCCGCTGCAGCCAGTCGGCGAGCGGGATGGTGTGGTGCTCGGGGCCGTAGATCACCGGCACGATCCAGCTCGAGCTGCGGCCGATCTCGACGTGCGGGGACAGCGCGGCGCGCAGCGTTGCGGCGTTGTGCTGGAGCCGGGCCCGGCGGGCCGCGCCGTCGGAGCCGGCCGCCAGCTCGAGCGCGCGGGTGACCCCGGCGGTGATCGCGGGATCGAGCGCGCACGAGAACATCCGGCAGCGCGCGTACCAGTTGACGTAGCGGGTGAGCTCCTTGCGCGCGATCAACGCGCCGCCGATCCCGCCGAGCGCCTTCGAGAACGTGATCACGAAGTAGTCGATCTGATCGAGCACGCCCTGGGCCTCGGCGACCCCGCGGCCATGCTCACCGCACAGCAGGAACGAGTGGGCCTCGTCGACGAGGACCTGGGCGCCGTACGACTTCGCCAGCGGCACGATCTCGGCGAGCTTGCCGACGTCGCCATCGGCGCTGAACACGCCCTCGGTGCACACCAGGGTCCGGGTCGCGTCGGGCGCGATCTCCTCCAGGATCTGGCGCAGGTGATCGACGTCGTTGTGCTCGAAGTAGTGGAGCTTCGAGCGCGCGAGCTGGGCGCCCTCGAGGATCGACATGTGCGCCGACTTGTCGATGACGATGTGGTGGCGCCGTTTCATCACCGCCGAGATCGTGCCGGTGTTGACGGCGTAGCCCGACGAGAACAACGAGACCCCGCGATCGGGCAGGCCCATGAAGTCGAGCAAGCGCTGCTCGAGCCGGGCGTGGAGGTCGCTGGTGCCGGCCTGGACCGGTGAGCTGGCGGCGCCCAGGCCGTAGCGATCGAGGGCGTCCTTGGCGGCGTCGATCACCTCGCGGTGGGTGCTGTAGCCGAGGTAGTTGTACGACGAGAAGTTGAGCAGCTCGAGCTCCGAGCCGTCGGGTCGCCGGGCCCGCACGATCGGGGTCTGGCCGCCGAGGCGGGGCGCCTCGAACGCGTAGACGCCGTCCTTCACCGCGAGGTCGATCCACTCGGAGAACCGGGTCGCCTCCGACTGCTCGCCGTCGATGCTGGCGATGAACATGTCGTACGTGTAGTCGTAGTAGTCGGGTCGGGCGGTCATGACCGGCTCCAGTCCTGGATCGCGAGGCGGGCGGGCCGCGGGCCGTCGAACGCGACCGCCGCGCGGTGACCGGCTGGCATCGCGACCGCGCGCACCGCGAAGCCGGCCGGGATCGCGGTCGTGACCGGGAACGTCAGGCCAGCGCCGGTGGCCTTGGCCACCGCCTCGAGCCGGACCCACCAGCCGGTGAAGCGCGCGGCCCGGCGATCGCGCGGGGTCCGGCGCAGCGCGGCCGCGGCCTGGTCGCCGAGCGCGGCGGCGGTGATCGCGGCGAACGCGCGGCCGGGCGCGATCGGCTCGACGTCGACCCCGACCTGCCGCCCGCGGGCGAGCGCGACCAGCACGTGCGGGCCGCCGTGGGCGACGCTGAAGTCGAGACCACCGGCGCCGCCGCCGTCGAGGCGAGGCTTGCCGTCGGGCTCGTGATCGAAGGCCAGCGTGCCCGGATCGCGGTCGAGCCAGCGCCCGAGCAGGCGGCGCGCCAGGCTGCGGCCCGCGACGAACGCTGCCGCGGCCGCCGCCGGCAGGCCGAGCGCGCGCCGCTGCTCGTCGGCCGACAGCAGCGGGCTGCCAGCCAGCGCCGCGACCGTGGCGCGGACCACGAGGACGTCGGGCTCGCGCGACGCGGTGCGCGCGTGGGTCAGGTCGGTCACGCCGGCTTCGCCTGGGTCGCGATCTGATGGAGCAGGTCGACCAGGCCACCGATGTTGGTGAGCTTCGACAGCTCCGACCGCGGCACCTTGACCTTGAGCTCGCGCATCGAGACCGAGACGATCTCGACGATGTCGAGCGAGTTGGCCCCGAGCTCCTTCATCGACCGCGACGGCTCGACCTGATCCGCGGTGAGGCCGTCGATCGTCGCCATCAGGTGCTTGGTGACCACCGCCTGGATGTGTTCCTTCGTCATCTACTCCTGCTTTCTCGTCGGGTTGTCGAGCCGGGCGAACGCCGCCGCGTGCATCAACGTCTCGTGGGTGCGGGCCAGCTCGAAGGCCTGGCGCCGCGGGATGGACAGCGTGCGCTTGAGCGCGATCAGGGCCGCGCGCGGCTTGTCGGCGATGCGGGCGGCGAGGTCGTGGGCGCGGGCGGCGACCTCGGCCCGCGGCACGACGTGGTTGACCCCGGTCCGCGCGAGGTCGCGGCCGCGACGGGCCTCGCCGGTGAACATCAGCTCGTGGGCGACCGCCGGCGACAGGACGTGCTCGAGCAGCCGGGTGGTGCCCATGCCAGGCGTGAAGCCGAGGTCGAGAAAGTTGAGGCAGTAGCGGCTCTCGTCGCCGAGGACGATGATGTCCGCGGCGATCCCGAGCGCGAAGCCGCCGCCGATCGCGTAGCCCGCCATCGCGGCGACGCACGGCACCGGGCACTCGAGCAGCACGCGGGGCAGCAGCAGCTCGCCGCCCTCGCGCCGGCCGCTGACCAGGTCGTCGATCACCTCGCGGCTGGCGCCGCTCGAGAACACCTCGGGCAGGCCGGCCAGCACGATCGCGCGGACCTCGCGATCGCGACCGAGCGCGGCGAACGCCGCCGCCAGCGCGTCGACCAGCTCGTGCGACAGCGCGTTCGCGGTCGCGGCCGAGGCCATCGTGACGGTGGCGACGCCGTCGGTGCGCGCGATGGTCAGGCCCACGACGGATTCTCCGCACTCAGGGCGGCGCGCACCGCGGGATGGGCCAGCGCGGCGGCGGTGTCCTCGACCCCGGCGGCGAGCGCGCCCGCGAGCTCGACGGCGGTCCAGCGCCGGAGCGCCGCGACGGTGGCGGGGTTCGCGCGCCGGAGCTGGCGGAGCGTGCGGGCCACGGCACCCGCGAGGTCGGCGACCGCCACCACCTCGTCGACGAGCCCGAGGTCCTTGGCCTCGGCCGCCGACCGCGAGTGGGCGGTCACCACCAGCAGGCGCAGGCGCTGCGGCGACAGCCGACCGAGCAGCGCGGGCCGGATGATCGCCGGCGCCAGCCCGTACAGCGCCTCGGGCAGGCCGATCCGGGCGCGGTCGCTGGCCAGCACCACGTCGCAGGCGGCGGCGACGCCGAGCCCACCGCCGAGCGCGGGTCCGTCGAGCACCGCCAGGGTCGGCATCGGCGCGGTCATCAGCGCGTGCAGCATCGCGGCGAACCCGCGCAGGCGGGCCGGCTGGTCGACCTCGTCGAGCCCCGCGACGTCCATGCCGAGACAGAACTGGCCGGGCACGCCCTCGATCACCAGCGCGCGGGCGTGATCGGCGATCGCCGCCGCGATCGCGCGGGTCAGCGCGGTGACGCACGCCTGATCGAGGCGCTCGCCGATCGTGATCGTCGTGATCGTCACGGCGCCACGCTCCACGAGTAGCGGCGGTAGTGCTCGGCGGTGCCGTCGAACACCAGGTGCGGCGCGGCGCCGTAGTAGCGCGGGAACCAGTCGCCGAGCAGCGTGCGATCGGTGGTGTGCTCGCCGGCGTCGATCGCCTCGGCGCGCGCCCGCTCCACCGCCTCGTACTCGGCGACCGTGACCTGCCGGCGGGCGTCGAGCAGCGCCGGCAGGCCGGCGGCGCGCACCACCGCGCGGGCCTCGGGGCCGACCCGTCCGCTCCACAGCTCGGCGCACGAGCCCGAGCCGTACGCGTAGACGCCGATGCGCTCGCCGGCGGCGAGGGTCGGGTCGCCGTCGATCATCGCCATCAGCCCGAGGAAGGTGCTGGCGCCGTAGGTGCCGCCCATCCGGCGGGCGTGGGCGAGGCCCGCGCCGCAGCGCCGCGCGAAGTCCTCGGCCGCCGCGGCCCGGCCGGTGCGCCCGACCCGGCGCAAGAGCGCGCGGTGCGCGACCAGCCCCATGCCCGCGAACGGCAGGTGATAGATGAGCCGCTGGAAGTGGCCGTCGACGTCGGCGGCCTCGGGCCGGCGCCGCACGTAGTCGTCGAACGCACCCTCGAGCGCGTCGAGGTACGACAGCAGGCTGGTCTCGCTGTTGCCGGTCTCGACGTGGGCGGTCGGCCGGGTGAGGTCGGAGACCTCGTGGGTATAGACACCGCACGCGCCGAGGTCGAGCTCGAGCACGCGCGGGCGCGCCGACACCAGCACCGCCACCGCCGCGGCGCCCATCACGAACTCCCACGGCTGGCCGAAGTGGGCGCGGCTCTGATCGGTATTGATCACCAGCGCGGTCTCGCCGGGCGCGACCCCGGACGCGACCCAGCTCGCCGCGAGCTGCAGCCCGGCGGTCGCGCCGTAGCAGGCGTGCTTGACCTCGATGTTGCGGACCCGCGACGACAGGCCGAGGTAGCGCTGGACCCAGGTGCTCATCGGCTTCTCTTGATCGACGCCGCTCTCGCTGGCGACGATCAGCAGGCCGATCTCGGCCCGGTCCCGCTCGGTCAGCATCGGCCGCGCGGCGTTGACCGCCATCGTCACCGGGTCCTCCCACGGCACGTTGAGCGAGCGCTCGTCGGTCATCATCGTGTCGCGGATATCGGCGACGTCGCGGCCGCGCGCGGCGCACAGCGCCGGCATCGCCAGCGCGAGGCTGCCCGGATACGCCCGCAGCTTCTCGATCCCGACCCGGATCCGACCGACCTCGGTGCGACTCACGGGGCCCAGCCCAGCCCGCCGTTGACCCGCAGCTCCTGACCGTTGATGTAGTCGGCGCCGGGCGAGGCCAGGAACGCGATCAGCTTGGCGAGCTCGGGCAGCTGGCCCAGGCGGCCGAGCGGGCAGTGCTTGAGCCAGAACGCGCGGTTGCCGTCGGACATGCCGTCCTTGGTCATGTCGGTCTCGAAGAAGCCCGGCGACACCACGTTCGAGGTGATGCCCTTCTTGCCGTACTCCTTGGCCAGGGTCGCGGACAGGCCGAGCAGTCCGGCCTTGCTCGCGCAGTAGCTGGCCTGGCCCGACACGCCGGTGGTGCCGAGCGAGGCCATCAGGATGATGCGGCCGAAGCGGTTGGCGAGGAACGTCGGCAGGAACTGGCGGACCACGTAGAACGCGCCCGACAGGTTGGTGTCGATCACGGTCCGCCACTCGTCGTCCGACATCGACACCACGAGGCTGTTGCAGTTGACGCCCGCGTTGGCCACGACGACGTCGACCGTGCCGAGGTCCTCGAGCACGCGATCGCCGACCGCCTCGACCTGGGCCGAGCGGCTGACGTCGAGCTGGTAGGTCCGGAACCGTCCGGCCGGCGCGATCGCCTGGCACTGGCCCACGACGTCGTGGGCGGCGGCCTCGGCCTGCAGGTAGGTGAACGCGACGTCGTGGCCGGCGCGGGCGGCCTCGAGGACGATCGCGGCGCCGATCCCGCGCGAGCCGCCAGTGACGAAGAAGATCACGCGTCCTCGTAGCGGGCCAGCAGGCTCACGCAGTTGATCCCACCGAAGCCGAACGAGTTCTTCATCAGGATCCGCACCGGCCACGGCACCGGCGCGGTGCCGCGGCAGACGTCGAGGTCGACCTCGGGGTCGAGCTCGTCGATGTTGATCGACGGGTGGAGCAGGCCGGCCCGCATCTGCAGCACCGCGGCGATGGTCTCGACCGTCGGCGCCGCCCAGCAGGTGTGGCCGAGCATCGACTTCGGCGCGTTGAGCTTGAGCGCGTACGCGTGGGCGCCGAACACGCGCTTGATCGAGCGGAGCTCGGTGAGGTCGCCGAGCGGGGTCGAGGTCGCGTGGGCGCTGATGAAGTCGACCTCCTCCGGCGCCACCCCGCACTGCTTGAGCAGCTTGGTCATCACCCGGGCCTGGCCGTCCTCGGACGGCTGCGGCAGGTGGTTGGCGTCGGAGCCGGCCTCGACCCCGAGGACCTCGGCGTAGATCGTCGCGCCCCGGCGCCGGGCCGAGGTCAGGGTCTCGATCACGATCGCGCCGCCACCGTGCGCGGGCACGAAGCCCTCGCGCCGGGTGTCCCACGGCCGGCAGGCCCGGGTCGGCTCGTCGTTGAAGCTGGTGAAGGTGATCGCGCCCATCAGCGCCATGGCGTGCAGCTCGACCGGCGAGAAATCGAGCACCGCGCCGACCACGATCGCGCAGTCGACGTCGTGGTAGCGGACCTCGTCGATCGCGCAGCGCAGGGCCGTGTTGCCGCTCGCGCAGGCCGCGCCGACGGTGTAGATCGGACCGCGCAGGCCGAGCGCGTCGGAGATGCTGCCGGCGTGATCGGTGTCGAGCCCGGTCAGCGCCAGCAGCGAGTCCATGAAGTCGGGCTCCTCGGCGTACTGCAGGCGGTTCTGGTACTGGTAGTTGAAGTTGATGTTGTGGCCGGCGACGATCGCCGCGACCCGGTCGAAGTCGAAGGCGCCGGCCATGCGGGCGTCGACGTAGGCGTCGAGCGCCAGCAGGATGGTCAGCTTGGTGGTCCACGGCGCCCGCGCGATCAGCTTCCGGGCCCGCCGCCAGACGTCGGGCGCGACCACGCCCTCGAGCCGGGCCAGCTTGCCGGCGATGTCGTAGCCCGACAGGTCGGCGCCGACCTTCGAGTAGCAACGGGCGACGTCGATGCCCGTCCAGTTCGACAGGGCCGAGGTGCCCGCCAGCAGCCCGGCGAGGAAGCCGTCGAGGGTGTCACCGAGCGGCGTGTTGATCGCCATGCCGGTGATGACGATGCGTTCAGGTTTCGACAAAGTAGACCTCCACGACGGCCAGGCAACAGATGGTTCCGTCGACCACGACCTGGCCGGCGCACACGCCGGTGGTGTCGTCGACGTCGAGGCTGGTCGCGAGCAGCTCGAGCACCGCGCCCGGCCGGACCGCGGCCAGGAACGCGGCGTGGTGGACCTTCAGCGCGCGGACGCCGACCGGCGCCGCGGCCGGGCCACGGGCCAGCGCGAACAGGCACAGGCCGACCTGGCCGATCGCCTCGAGCTGGAGCACGCCGGGGTAGATCGGGTCGCCCGGGAAGTGGCCGCGGAACAGCGGGTCGGCCGGATCGAGCCAGCGGCGGCCGGCGATGCAGCCGGCGGCGAGGTCGACGGCGTCCAGGTGATCGACGAACCGGAACGGATCGCGGTGCGGGATCAGCGCCTCGACCGCGTCGGTGCCGAGCTCGACCCGGTGGGCCGCCGTCGGCGTGAACAGCCGACGCTTGCGCCCGGCGCGCAGCAGCGGCTCGAGCTGGTCAGCCGGCATCGCGCAGCTCCTCGGCGACGGTGGCGAAGTGGACCGGCCAGTCGCGGGTCGCGTCGGTCTTCGATCGCCGGCCCGGGTTCCAGTCCTTGCCGAACAGGTTGTGCAGGACGGCGCGCGGGCCGACCTCGACGAACCAGGGCGCCGGCACCCGGGCCGCGATCGCGTCGACGCTCTGGCGCCACAGCACCGGCCGATGGACGTGCGCGGCCAGGCACGCGCGGAGCTGGGCCACGCTGGCGTCGGCGACCGGCTCACCGAGGACGTTGGGCAGGTAGGTCCCGCGCGGCGGGGCGAGCGGCAGGTCATCGAGGATGACGGCCAGCCGCGCGCCGATCGCGGCGAGGCCCGGCGCGTGCATCGGGATCCGCGGCTCGATCACGGTGGCCTCGAAATAGTCCTCGAGCTCGATCTCGAGCGCGGCGAGCACGCGCTCGACCGCCGCCCGCTCGCCCGAGATCACCTGCTGGCGCGGCGCGTTGTAGAGCCCGATCGCGACCCGATCGCCGACGCCGAGCCGTTCGATCGCGGCCTCGATCGGGGCCGGCGCGAGCGGGAACACCGAGACCATCAGGCCGCCCTCGGCCTCGTCGTACAGGCGCCCGCGCGCGTCGACCAGCGCCAGCCCGTCGGCGAAGGTCAGCGCGCCGAGGTGGACCAGATGGTTGTACTCGCCGAGCGACAGGCCCAGCGACCACGGAGTCCGCACGCCGGCGGCCTCGAGCAGCGCGAGGTGAAGGTGGTTGGCGAGGAACACGCCGACCTGGACGTCGCGGTTCGTGGCGAACCCGTCGGGGTTGCCGCTGCGGTAGTGGGCGCGCAGGTCGCGCCCGAGCACCGCCGACGCCTGGGCCACGATCGCGGCGCCGGTCGGCACCGCGGCCAGCTTGTCGATCATCTCTGGGTACCGCGAGCTCTGGCCCGGGAACATCAGCACGAGCGTCATCGCTGACCCTCGAAGAGCAGCGAGATGCCGTCGGCGAAGGTGTTGCCGCGATCGACCATCAGCACCTGGCCGGTCATCGCGTCGAACATGCCGCTGCACAGCGCGAACGCGGCGTCGCCGACCTCGGCCGCGGTCATGAACCACTCGTCGGGCACGAACTGGCGGAGGAAGCCGTAGAACTCGGCGCCGAAGGTGTCGGCGAACGCGTCGGTTTTGATCGCGCGCGAGCGGATGACGTTGACCCGCACGCCGTCGTCGCGCAGCCGGTACGCGAGGTAGCGCGCCAGCGTCTCGACCGCGGCCTTGCCGCACGCGACGAAGTCGTAGGCCGGGGTGAAGCGATCGGGGCCGTCGGACGACATCACCACCACGTAGCGGGGGTAGGCGCCGAGCTCGCGCCTGGCGGCGAGGGTGTACTCGACGGTCGGCCAGGCGGTCGCGCGCATCGAGCGCAGGAAGGCGCGCTCAGTGAGATCGTCGAGGGACTGGACCGTGACCGCGGCCGAGGCGTTGCTGATGAAGGCGTCGAGGCGGCCGCAGCGCTCGCGGATGGTCGCGAACAGCCGGGTGGTGTCCTCGCTGCGCGTGATGTCAGCCTCGACGATCAGCGGCTCGGGCGCCTCGACCCGGCGGAACTGCTCGCGCAGCTCGTCCTCGTCGGCGCTGCCCCAGCGGTGGGTGAGCACGGTGCGCGCGCCGTGCCGACCGAACGCCAGCGCGGTCGCCAGGCCGAGGCCCTTGGTGCCGCCGGTGATGAGCGCGACCCGGTCGTCGTAGGGCCTCACGGTGCCCCGCCGATCGGCGGCAGCGTCGCGCGCTGGTCGTACAGCCGGCTGAAGTTGTCGAACACCGCGGCGCCGCCATCGACCGTGATGACCTGGCCGCCGACGCCGTCGAGCAGGCCCGAGCACAGGCCGAACGCGGCCTCGGCGACCGCCGCCGCATCGGTGAACAGGCCGGGCGCGTGGCGCTCGACGAACGGCTCGAACCCGGCGCCGAAAGTGTCGCGCAGCGAGTCGGTGCTGACGAACCGCGTGCGCAGGACGTTGACCCGCCCGCCGTGATCACGGACCCGGTGGTGGAGGTAGGTGCACAGGGTCTCGAGCGCGGCCTTGGCGGCGGCGATGAGGTCGTAGCCGACGTGGTAGGTCTCGTGGCCGGCCGACGACACGGCGAGCACGTAGCGGGGATAGGTCCCGAACCGGGCGTGGGCGGCGCGGGTGTAGGCGACCACCGGGAACGCCGAGTAGTCGATCGCCGCCGCGAGGCCGCGCCGGGTGTAGTCGGCGAGCGACCCGACCACCGGCGCGAACGCGATGTTGGAGATCAGGACGTCGAGCGTGGCGTGGCGGGCCGCGATCGCCTCGACCACCGCGCCGGCGTCGTCGTCGCGCGCGACGTCGGCGTCGAGGATCGTCGGTGGCGGCGCGCCGACCGCGGCGTACTGCGCCAGCACGGCGTCGAGGTCGGCGGAGCCCCACTTCTGGGTGAGGAACACGTGGGCCCCGCGCCGGCCGAACGCGAGCCCGATCGCGAGGCCGAGCCCCTTCGTCCCGCCGGTGACGAGGACGGTCCGCCCCGCTTGGTACTGCATCAGCGGTGTAGATGACCCAGGTGGCGCAATGTGACAGCGAATCGGCCGACGCGGGCCGGCCGAGGCCCTGCCCGGCGGGCGAGCCGATCACATCGCGGCGCCGAACGCCGCGCCGACGCCATACGTCAGCGCCATCGCGGCCGCGCCCCACAACGTCACCCGCAGCGAGCCGGCCACGACCGGGGCGCCGCCGACCCGCGCCGCCAGCCCCCCGAGCCCGGCCAGGCTCGCGAGCGAGATCAGCACCACCGCCACCGGCAGCGCCGACAGCGGGACCAGCAGCGCGAGCGCGAGCGGCAGCGTGGCGCCGATCGCGAACGACCCCGCGGACGACATCGCCGCCAGCAGCGGCCGGGCCCGCTGCGACTCGACGATGCCGAGCTCGTCGCGGGCGTGGGCCCCGAGCGCGTCGTGGGCCATGAGCTGGACCGCCACCTTGCGCGCCAGGTCGTGATCGAGGCCGCGGCTGACGTAGATCTTGGCGAGCTCGAGCTGCTCGGCGGCCGCGTCGGCGGTGATCTCGCGCTGCTCGCGGGCGAGGTCGGCGGTCTCGGTGTCGGCCTGCGAGCGCACCGACACGTACTCGCCGGCCGCCATCGACATCGCGCCGGCGACCAGCCCGGCGATCCCGGCGGTCGCGATCGCCCCCGTCGCCGGCTCGGCCGCGGCCACGCCGAGGATCAGGCTGGCGGTCGAGACGATGCCGTCGTTGGCGCCCAGCACCGCGGCGCGCAACCAGCCGATCCGCTCGGCGCGGTGGCGTTCGTGGTGGTGACCCTTGACCATGTGACCGGAGGCGTAGCACGCCCCCTCACAGGGTTGCCAAGAGCAACCCTGTGTCATCGATCGGCCGGACCCGGCAGGAAGCCGGGGCCGTCCTGAACAGATCAACCCCGGCCCGATCTGCGCTCGGAGCCTCACGCCAGCAGATCGATCCACACCTCGTCGTCGATGATCGTCACCCGGTAGCGGCACAGGGTCAGGCGGGCGTCGTGGACGCAGGCCCCGGTCCGGAGATCGAACTGGTAGCCGTGGCCGGGGCAGGTCAGGCAGGCGCCGTCGAGGTCGCCGTCGGCCAGGCCGACGTCCTCGTGCGGGCAGACCCCGGCGGTCGCGACGATGGTTCCGTCGAGCCGCGTCGCCAGCACCGGCCAGGTCACGCCCGCCACCGCGAACGCGCGCAGCGCGCCGGCCGGGATCTCATCGACCCGCGCCAGCCGGGCCCGCAGCATCAGGCCTTGCCCCGCTGCCGCGGATCGAGCCAGTCGCGCAGCCCGTCGCCGAGCAGGTTGGCGGCCAGCACCACCCAGGCGATGGCCAGGCCGGGCGCCAGCGCGTAGCGGATGAAGCCGGGCTTCCAGAAGAAGGTCCGGCCCTGATCGAGCATCGCGCCCCACGAGTAGTCGACGTGGCGACCGAGGCCGAGAAAGGTCAACGACGCCTCGATCAGCACGACGGTGCCGAACGCGAACGTCATCTGCACGATCACCGGGCCCATCAGGTTGGGCAGCACATGGCGGGTCATCACCCGGACGTGGCCGGCGCCGATCGCGCGGGCCGCGCTGACGTAGTCGCGCTCGCGCAACGACAGGACCTGGCCGCGCGCGACCCGGGCGTAGCCGACCCAGCCGTTGGCGACCAGCGCCACCACCAGCACGCCGAGCCCGGCCTTGGGCACGGTGGCGACGATCGCGATGTTGAGCAGGATGCCGGGGAAGGCCAGCAGGATGTCGATCACCCGCGAGATCACGACGTCGACGACGCCGCGGAAGTAACCGGCCGCGACCCCGATGGTCACGCCGATCACCGAGCACAGCGCGACCACCAGCGTCGACAAGAGCAGCGCGGCCCGGGCGCCGTGCAGGAGCTGCGACAAGGCGTCGACGCCGTACTGATCGGTGCCGAGCCAGTGGTGCCACGACGCCGGCAGGAACGCGGGCGCCTGCTCGATCGCGGCGGCGCCGACCGGGTACGGCGCGATCAGCGGCCCGAGCAGCGCGAGCACGACGAACACCGTGAGCATGCCGGCGCCGAGCTTGGCCGACGGCGACAGCCGGGACAGCGGCGGCAGGTTCACGCGCGCCGGATCCTCGGGTCAGCGACCCCGTAGGCGACGTCGACCAGCAGGTTGACGACCACGTAGATGGTCGCGATCACCAGCACGGTGCCCTGGACCACCGGGTAGTTGCGCTCGTTGATCGCCGCCACCAGCAGCGTGCCGAGGCCGGGCCGCGCGAACACGTTTTCGGTGATGATCGCGCCCGACAGCATCGAGCCGAACTGCAGGCCGGCGATCGTGATCACCGGCAACAGCGCGTTGCGCAGCGCGTGCTTGCCGACGACGCTCCACTCGGGCAGGCCCTTGGCCCGGGCGGTGCGCAGGTAGTCCTCGCCGAGGACCTCGACCATCGACGACCGGGTCATGCGCGCGAGCAGCGCCATCAGGTGAGTGCCGACCGCGAACGCCGGCAGGATCAGCGCCAGCGCCCCGGTCTCGGCCGGCCCCGGCAGCCAGCCGAGATCGAGGAAGAACCAGAGCAGGAGCAGGGGCCCCAGCAGCATCAGCGGCACCGCGATGCCCGACAGCGACAGCATCGCGGCCAGGGTGTCGACCCAGGTCCCGCGCCGGACCGCGGCCAGGATGCCGAGCGGCAGGGCCAGCGCGATCGCCACCGCCATGCCCGCCGCGGCCAGCACCAGCGTGTCGGGGAAGACGTCGACGATGAGCGCCATCACCGTCGGCTTGCTGCCGGGGTCGGGGCACTGGTGGCCGAGGGTCAGATCGCCGACCTGGCCGAGGA
>JAYVSF010000670.1:0-5496 GCA_043775605.1 Myxococcales bacterium | reverse complement strand
ACCCCGGGCCGTGGTGCGATCGCTGCAGCTATCGCGGCCTCTGCCCCGCGAGCCACGAGCAGCGCTGGGAGCCGATCGACTACGACGACGAGGACGATTGACCAGCGCGTCGGCGCGGGGTCAGCGACCGGCGCCGCGCCAGCGCAGGACCCGGTTGGGCCACCGCGGCAGTCCGCTGGCGTGCTTGCCGGCCGCGGCCCGCGCGGTCAGCCGCGCGATCGTCGTGAGCATCGCGGCCAGCTCGTCGGGCGCCGGGGTCGCCAGCGGCCGCAGCTCGACCGCGGCGTCGTCGGCGAGCACGGCGTCGTAGGCGTGCCATTCGGCCGGGGTCAGGACCCAGGCCTGGTAGCGCGCCTGGCGGCCGTCGGCGAGGGTCTGGTCGAGCTCGAACAGGAACCGTGCGCCCTCGCTCGGACGCAGCCGCACCAGCTCGTCGACGCTCGCCATCGACGAGCTACTCGCCCAGGTCCTGGGCGAAGCGTGCGGTCACGTTGGCTGCGTTGCCCCACTGCGACTTCTTCCACTCGAGGTTGAACGAGCGCAGCAGCCACAGCGGATCGAGCACCGCGCGCCCGCCGATCTCGGAGCCCGGCTCGCCGGCCAGGTCCTTCATCTCGTCGGGATCGGCCTGGAGGTCGTAGACCCGCAGGTTGGAGCCGCCGCTGATGCGGACCTTCCACTGCGCCAGGCGGGCGCCGTGCGAGTCCTCGTACATCGAGCTGAACGACAGCCGGGGGTAGCCGGCGCCGACGCCCTGGGTCAGCGGCACCAGCGACTGGCCCTGCCACTCGGCGTCCATCTGCACGCCGAGCGCGTCGGCGATGGTCGGCACGATGTCGATGATCTCGGTGCCCTCGGGGTACTTGCCGGCCTTGATCATCGGCGGGTAGTGGATCAGCAGCGGCACGTGGACCAGCATGTCGCGGCTCGAGGCGCCGTGGCCGACCCGGCCGTCCTCCCACTGCTCGTCGCCGTGATCGGCGGTGACCACCAGCATCGTCTGGTCCCAGATCCCGGCGGTCTTGAGCTTCTCGATCAGCTTGCCGAGGACGTCATCCTGGTAGCTGACGTTGGAGTCGTACAGCGCGCGGACGTGGGTCATCTCGCGCTGGGTCATGTGCAGCTTGGCCGACTTGGCGGCGTCCTCGCCCGAGAACACGGCATCGAACCGGCCGCTGTAGCCGGGATCGTACTTCGACAGCCACGGCTCCTTGGCCCGCCACGACACGTGGGTGTCGACTGTGCCGATGTAGAGGAACCACGGCTCCTTGCGCTCGCCGACGAACTTCCAGCCGTGGTCGACCACGTCCTGGGCCTTGAGTCCGAGCTCCTCGGCGATGTGGTTGGAGTAGGCGTCCCAGGCCTGGCCGAAGCCCCAGCGCTTGGGCTGGATGAAGCCGTTGGCGGTCGCGCCGGCGACGTACTTGCCGGCCGACTTGGCCATCTCGTCGACGGTCTTCCACTTGTAGTCGAGCTTGGCGTCGGCCGGGATCATGCCGTGCTTGATCGGGTACAGCGACGACCACAAGGACGCGTGCGAGACCCTCGACTCGTTGCCCTGGACGTAGTGCTGCATGAACAGCGCCGAGCTCTCCGCCAGCTTCTCCCAGGTCGGGACCTCGGGCCGGGCGCCCGGCGTGAACGGCCGCACCCGGTCGGCGCGCAGCGAGTCCATCACGAACATCACGACGTACTTGGGCGGCTCGCCGCGGGTCGGCTTGGGCTCCTCACCGGGGACCACCAGCGCGGCCCGGGTCAGGCGCGCCTCGGGGCAGCCGCTGGCGGTGAGCTCGAGCCGCACCGCCTTGCCGGCCAGGCTCGACAGATCGACCGCCGAGTCGGTGCCGACCAGCTTGCCGTCGGCGCCGCCGCCGTCCTCGCTGACCGCCTTGACCGCGACCGTGCACGCGCCGTCGGTGAGATCGGCGGCCAGGCGGCCGCGCTCGGGCACCATCACGTACCAGGCCATGCCGCCGCCGTCGGGCAGGCGCAGCGCCTTGCTGCCGGGATCATAGAAGCCGACCGCCTCGTCGGAGGTGGCGGTGCCGCCGACCTCGATCCAGGCCACCGACAGGCCGCCGCCGCGGACGAAGAACAGGAGTTGGTTCTCGCCCTCCTTGAGCTGGCCCGACGGCGGGGTCAGCTCGACCGTCGACCAGCCGGCCGCGAGCTGGCCGTTGACGTCCTTGTTGTCGTTGACCCGCACGCTGAAGGCGCGGGCGTCGGCGCTGTAGGCGCGGACCCGGACCACGGGGGTGCCGGCGAGCTGATCGGCGGTCAGCGGGACGTCGACCCGCCCCGACGCGCCGGTCATGATCGCGACCTTGGTCGTGCCCTCGCTCTTGCGCATCTGCCAGGCCGGGGTCTTGATCTTGCGGGTGTTGCCGAAGCGCGTGTACTTGGCGAAGCTCGCCGAGCCGCCGACCAGCACCAGGCCGTTGCCGCGCAGGACGTGGCCCGCCAGCCGGTTGTCGATCAGCGAGTAGACCGGGCGCTCGGTCCCGCGCGACGCGGCCTTGACCGGCGGCTTGTCGGGCTTTTGGGGCGGCGCGCCGGTGCCGGCGGTGGCGCCGCTGCCGCCGGCCGGGGGCGTCCCGGTCGGAGCCTTGCTCTTGCTCTTGCCGCAGCCGAAGGAGGCCAGGGCGGAGACGGTCGTGACGAGCGCGATCGCAGCGAACGCGCGGAGCTTCGAGGTCATCGCGAAACCCTAATCATGGCGGAGGGGGGAGAGGCAAGAATTGGGCGGCCGCAGCACGCCGTCGCCCGCGCGGCCAACGCGGCGCGGCCGCCGTCTATTGCACGCTTCGCTTGGTCCACGGGCGGGTGAATCGACGCCGTGCTTGGTTCCTCAGGGTCCGGTGATGCGCCAGCCGTGGCTGTAGACGTTGAACCGGCGGTCGCGGACGAAGCCGCACACGGTGACGCCGAACCGCTCGGCGACGTCGATGGCGAGGCCGGTCGGCGCCGACACCGCGGCGACGATCGGGACGCCGGCCAGCACCGCCTTCTCGATCAGCTCGTAGCCGATCCGGCCGGACAGCACGACGATGGCGTCGGTCAGCGGCAACCGGCCGGCGGCGAGGGCGGCGCCGATCAGCTTGTCAAGCGCGTTGTGGCGGCCGACGTCCTCGCGCACCAGCTGGCAGCGGCCCGCGAGGTCGAACAGCCCGCTGGCGTGCAGACCGCCGGTGGCGGCGAACTCGGCCTGCTGGGTGCGCAGCGCGGCCGGCAGCCCGGCCAGGAGCTCGGCCGAGACCTGGCCCTCGCCAGCGACAGCCCGGGCCCGGGGCTCGAGCGCGGAGATCGCGACCCGGCCGCAGGTGCCGCAGGCGGCGGTGGCCATGAAGCTGCGGGCCGGCAGCGCGTCGGCGGGCAGATCGACGTCGACGTGATCGGCGGCGCGCTGGACCAGGGCGGCCCGGTCCGCGAGCGGTCCGACCTCGGCGTGGAGGAGCCCGCGGACCAGCTCGAGGTCGTGGCCAGGGGTGCGCAGGGTCACCGCGACCTCGCGGCCACGGGCGGTGATGGTCAGCGGCGCCTCGTCGACGACCGCGTCGTCCAGGCGATCGCGCCGGCCGCTGGCGAGTTCGACCTTCTCGACCTGCTTGACGATCAAGCGGGGATCATAGCAGGTGCCTGCGCCGGCTCGCCGCGCCTCCCGGCCGCGCGTGAAGTTGACTTCCAGGGGCGCTCGGCCGACGTTCCCGTCGTGCGCGACCGGGTGTTCCGCGATCCCGTCCACGGGCTCATCGAGCTGCGCGGCGATGATCGGCCGATCGCCGAGATCCTCGAGACCCGCGCCCTGCAGCGGCTCCGCCGGATCAAGCAGATGGGCATGGCCTGGCTGGTCTACCCGGGCGCGGAGCACTCGCGGTTCTCGCACGCGCTCGGGGCCCTGCACATCGCCCAGCGGGTGACCCGCCAGCTCCGGCTCGAGCCGCGGCTCGCGCTCGACGTCAAGGTCGCGGCGCTGGTCCACGACATCGGCCACGGCCCGCTGTCGCACGCCTGGGAGCACGTGTTCCCGGGCTGCGACCACGAGCGCTGGGGTGCCCGGATCGTCGTCGAGGACGACCAGCTCGCGACCGCGCTCGAGACCCTGGCGCCGGGCCTCGCCGACACGATGAGCCAGTTCTGGAAGAAGACCTACAAGCCTGCGTTCGCGCGCAAGCTGGTGTCGTCGCAGCTCGACGTCGACCGACTCGATTATCTCCTGCGCGACGGCCACTACTCGGGCGCCGGCTACGCCACCTACGACCTCGACTGGATCCTCCACGCCCTCGCGGTCGAGGACGTCCGCACCGGCGACGAGGACCCGCGCGACCTGGTGGTCGACTACCGGCGCGGCATGTACGCCGTCGAGCAGTACCTGTTCGCCCGCTCGTACATGTACGCGCAGGTCTATCACCACAAGACGGTGCGGGCCGCCGAGTGGATGCTGATCAAGGTCTTCGAGCGCTACGCCCAGCTCGCCCGCGCCGGCACCGAGCCGCCCGGCCTGCCGGCGGCCGCCGCCCTCGCCCGCGGCCAGACGTTGCCGGTCGCCGACTACCTGCGGCTCCACGACATCTCGGTGTTCGCGGCCATCGACGACTGGGGCGGGCGTGGCGTCGAGCCCGCCGCCGCCGATCCTGTGCTGCGCGACCTCGCCGCGCGGCTGGTCGATCGCCGGCTGTTCAAGACCTTCGACCTCGGCGACGACGCCCACGTGATCGCGCGGATCACCGAGCCGGCGACCGCGGTCGCCGAGGCCCGGTTCGGCGCCGCCGCCAGCTCGTACCTGTGCATCGACACCACCCGGCAGATCGGCTACGTGCCGGGCGTCGACGAGGAGCTGCACGTGGTCGATCACCCGCGCTACGGCGCGGTGACCCTGGGCCGGCTGCTCGAGGACATGCCGCTCGGCCAGCCGACCTCGACGGTCCGGCTGGTGTGCGCGCCCGAGCTGGTCGACGCCATGCGGCCCGTGGTCGAGGCCGCGCTCGGCCGTCCCCGCGGCCGCAAGTAGCCCGCCGCCGGCTCGCAGGGTTGCCAAGAATCAACCCTGTGTTGTCGATCGGTGGGTCCCCCTGGTCGCGGGCGACGACCCGCTCGACCGCGGGCCTCCGCGGGAGTATTTTCCGCGGCGCATGATGCTCAAGACCCTGTCCCTCGTGTCCCTGATCGGCGTGCTCAGCGCATGCGGCAACCCCGAAGAGGAGGGCCGGGCCGAGGCCAAGCGGGAGGCCGCGGCCGAGCGCAAGAAGGCCGAGGCGCTGGTCAAGCCGGCCGACCGGATCGAGGTCGCGGTGCCCCAGGGCAAGCACCGGCCGTGCACCCAGCTCATGGACCCGCCGGCGTACACCGCGGCCCTCGGCGAGCTCGAGCCGCTGACGGTGCGCGACTCGACCGGGGCGATGGGCGACGCCACGGCGTCCTGCTCGCTGATCCGCGGCGGCAAGCGGCCCGATGCCAAGGCCCAGGACAAGATCATCAAGAAGCAGGGCCGGCTGGGCG
>JAYVSF010000669.1:0-7118 GCA_043775605.1 Myxococcales bacterium | reverse complement strand
CAAGGAGAAGCCGTCGGTCAGGAAGGTCCTCATCGACGGCGCCAAGGAGCTGGCGCTCGACAAGATCAACGAGGTCGTCGACCTCGATCGCGACGAGGTCCTCGACATCGGCAAGGTCAAGCAGAACCGCGACAAGATCGCGGACCTGTACATCGACCAGGGCTACTACCTGGCCACCGTCGACTACGAGGTCAAGCCGGTCAACGAGGCCGAGGTCGACGTCTGGTTCACCGTCGAGGAGCGCAGCAAGGTCGAGATCCGCGGCGTCGAGTTCATCGGCAACAAGGCCATCACCGACGACGAGCTGCGCAACTCGATCGCGACCCGCAAGGGCTCAGCGCTGGCGTTCCTCAGCTCGGGCGGCACCTTCAACGACAAGGACTTCGAGCGCGACCTGCTCATCATCACCGCGCTGTACTGGGACCGGGGCTACGCCGCGGTCAAGCTCGGCACCCCGCAGCTCGAGCTGTCGCGCGACAAGCGCTACATGTACGTGTCGATCCCGATCGACGAGGGGCCGGTGTTCACCATCGGCGACATCCAGTTCAAGGGCGGCCTGGTCGGCGACGAGGCCGTGCACCGCGCCAAGATCAAGGCCCGGCCCGGCGACCGCTTCGGCCGCGCGCTGATCGCCGGCGATCGCGAGCGCCTGTCCGACTACTACATGGACCAGGGCTACGCCTACGCCAACGTCAACCCGATGACCGTGCCCGACATGGAGCACAAGCGGATCTCGCTGGTCTACGAGATCGAGTCGGGCAAGAAGGCGTACTTCGAGCGCATCACGATCCGCGGCAACAGCAAGACCCGCGACAAGGTGATCCGGCGCGAGATGAAGATCAGCGAGGGTGAGCTGTACTCGGCCACCAACCTCGAGGCGTCGAAGCGGCGGATCACCGCGCTCGGCTTCTTCGAGGACGTCCAGGTCAACACCAAGCGCGGCAGCTCCGACGAGCTGGTCGAGGTCGAGGTCCAGGTCTCGGAGCGCGCGACCGGCACGTTCCAGATCGGCGCCGGCTTCTCGTCGGTCGAGAACTTCATCGCCCAGGCCCAGATCTCGCAGAACAACCTGTTCGGCCGCGGCCAGCAGCTCGCGCTCCAGGCTCAGCTGTCGAGCCTGCGCCAGCTCTTCCTGCTGCGCTTCGTCGAGCCCTACCTGCTCGATAGCAACTGGACCTTCGCGATCGAGCTGTACAACCAGCTGCGCGCGTTTGGCACGTTCGCCCGCAAGTCGGCCGGCTTCAGCCTGACCGCGGGCTACCCGCTGTCGTACGAGGCCCGCGCCTACCTCACCTACAAGCTCGAGGACGTCGGCATCACCACCGGCTCGAGCGGGTTCTCGAACATCGGCGCGGTCAGCGTGCCGATCAGCGGCGAGGACGTCGCCAACCTGTTCCGCGGCGGCGTGACCTCGTCGCTGCGGGCGTCGCTGCAGTGGGACTCGCGCAACAACCGCCTGTTCGCGACCGGCGGCTGGTACCACAACATCTTCGCCGAGTACGCCGGCGCCGGGACCCTGTCGGAGAACGTGTTCGTCCGCTGGGGCGCCAACTCGCACTACTACCGCAAGCTGTGGGGCCCGTTCATGCTCCGGCTCAACGGCGAGGTCGGGGTCACCACCAGCAGCGATCCGCTGGGCGTGCCGATCGCCGAGCGCTATCTGCTGGGCGGCATCTACGACGTCCGCGGCTTCCGCCCGCGGTCGCTGGGCCCGCTCCTGCTGACCGGCCGCACCCCGGACGACCGGCTCAAGGCGCTGCCGCTGGGCGGCAACATGCAGGTCATCTGGAACAGCGAGGTCGAGTTCCCGCTGCTCAAGCGGCTGCAGATCTCGGGCGTGCTGTTCTTCGACATGGGCAACGCCTACAACCTCGAGGCCCGCTACTGCTCGGGGCTGTCGAGCGTGTCGACCACGCTGTCGCCCAAGTTCGACCCGTGCTTCCGGTTCCCGAGCTCGCTCACGACCGGCCTGCGCAAGTCGATCGGCTTCGGCTTCCGCTGGGTGTCGCCGATCGGGCCGCTGCGGTTTGAATGGGGCATCCCGCTCGACCGTCAGACCCGGCCAGATGGCGCGACCGAGGATCCCCTCGTGTTCGAGTTCACCATCGGCAATCCGTTCTGAATCGGCATTTGACCGCGGCCCGGTTGCCGCGTAGTACCTCTCCGGAGGTTCGCATGACTCGCTCGCCCGGCTCCCTCTCCAAGCTCGTCTCGACCGCTGGCCTCGTCGTCGGCCTCGGCCTGATCGTGTCGATTCTCATCCTTGGGGTGGTGCGACCGGTCGACGCCGGACCACCCACGACCAAGATCGCGGTCATCGACCTCGAGAAGACCCTGTACGACACCCCGGCCGGCAAGCGGGCGTCGGAGGCGTTCGACAAAACCCGGCTAGCGAAGCAGGCCGAGCTCGACAAGCAGCAGAAGGATCTGCAAAAAGCCGCGGCCGAACTCGACAAGCAGTCGGCGGTGCTCAAGCCCGACGTCCTGGCCAAGAAGAAGAGCGACCTCGAGCAGAAGTTCGTGGCGCTGCAGCAGGTCTACGTGAAGCTCGAGCGCGACCTGGCCGGCGAGCGGACCAAGCTCCTGCAGGATGTCCTGAAGCAGGCTGAGCCGCTGATCGATACCCTGGCCAAGGCCGAGGGCGTGAACCTGGTGGTCGATCGCAGCGCCGTGCTCTGGGTCGATCCCGCGGTCGACCTGACCGACAAGCTCAACGCCAAGATGAAGTGACCGCGCCCGACGCCGACGGCGGCGTCAGAGCCTGTGAATCTTTACAGATTCCCAGCCTCTGATTGGTCCGCTCGCCGACGAGGAACGTCGGCAGCGCCTGTACGGAACGAGTTTGTTTCACAAACTCTCAGGCCTTGCTGTCCTTGAGGATGCGCTGCAGCGCGAGGCCGGCGGCGCGGCTGGCGACCGTGACGTGCTCGTCGAACGAGTGGCGGTGGCGGCCGTCGGCGTAGATGACGCCGACCACGCGATCGCGGACCGCGACCGGCACCACCAGCATCTCGTCGGTGGCCGAGCCGAACAGGGCGCGGACCAGCTCGCGGCTGGCCGGGTCGGAGATCGGTCCGCGGTAGGGCAGGCGGGTGCCGATGACGTCCTGGAAGGTCGCGGCGTGGCGAAGCTCGAGGCGGGCTGGCGGGCCGCTCGGCTCGGGCACCTGCATGAACGGCACGAGTTCGTCGCCGCGCAGGGCCAGGAACGCGACCCGGTGGTGGGCCTCGCCGACGAAGTCGACCAGCATCGCGATCACGTGATCGCGGTGGGTGGCGCCGTCGAAGCCGTGGAGCAGCTCGACCAGCCGCTGCGAGGCCTGCTCGAGCAGCGCGGCGAGGTTGGCGGGATCGGGCACGCCGGCGACGGCGCGGTTGCGATTGGCGGGGGTGAGGGTGGCAGCCGGGCGGGCGACGGCGCCGGGCTCGGCCCACGGGGTGTAGTGCGGGGCGGGGCTGGTCGCGACCGGCGCCGCCACCGGCGCGGACGGGGCGTCGTCGATCGGGTTGACCGCGCCGAGGAAGTCGGGCGGGATCGTGGAGCCGGGTGGGCCCCAGCCGTCGTCGAGCTCCTCGTGCTCCTCGAAGCGCAGCTTGGTGCGGACGGTGGCGGTGTCGTCCCCGAACGCGGTCGGCACCGCGGCCGAGGCCGGCGCCGGGACCGGGACCGGGTCGGGGATGACCTCGGGCGCGGCGTGGGCGAGGGTGTACGGGCTGGGCGTGGGCTCGGCCGAGCGCGGGATCGGGCCGATGCCGATCATCGTGCCTTTCTCGCGGCGGCGGGCCTCGCGGCGGAGCTTGCGCTCGGTGAGCAGCACCGGGCCCGAGGCGTCGTCGATGGTGTCGACCACGACGGCCTGCGGCCGCGCCGACGGCGGCTCGAGGGTCGCCATCGCGCCCGAACGCCGCGGGGTCACCAGCAGGATCGGCCCGGAGTCGGGCTCGTCGTCGGCATCGGCTATGGCCGCGGGCTCGGTGGCGGATGCCAGCCCGGGGCCGCCGTCGACCTCGAGCCGCGGCGCGTGGATCATCGCCGGACCGTGGTCATGGTCGTCGGCGTCGCGTGCGTTGTCGCGTGCCTCGGGCGCGGCCTCGCCGATGGGCTCGGGGATGGCGTCCGAGAGCGGGACCTCGGGCGGGCCGTGCGGCAGCGTCAGCGCCGGTGCCGACACCCGGGTGGTGTCCGCGTCGGGCGCCGCGACCATCGCGATCGGCTCCGGCGGCTCGTCGGCGGTCATCTCGATGACCGGCTCCGACAGCGTGCGACTGCGGCTCGAGCGCGCGAGGTCGTCGAGCTCGCGTTCGTTCGCCGGCGCCGGCGCCGGCGCCACCGACGGCGCGGCTGGCGCTGCCACCAGCGCGGGGGCGACGGCGGCGGGCGGCGCGCGCTCGGGCTCGGGCTCGTCACCGAAGTTGATCTCGACCGAGACCGTCGGCGCGTCGAAGCTGCGCAGCGTGACCGACGACGAGCGCAGCTCACCGGCGCGGGCCGCGAGCTCGGGCGGGTCGGGCAGCGCGGGCCGCAGCCGCGTCGGTCGGCCGGCGTCCGCGCTGATGACGATGCTCGGATAGTCGTCGAACACCTCGCTCGCCGGCTCCTGGCTGGCGGGTGCCGCCGCGCTGACCGCGGCCGGCGGGCTGCCCTGGGTCGCGCCGGTCGCCGGGGCCTGCGCGGTCACCGGCGCCTGCCACGACGGTGGCGGCTGCGGGGTATCGCCGCCGAACGCCCCCGCAGGTAGCGGCGCCGGAGGCGGCGCGGGCACAGGAGCCGGTGCGGGCGCGGGCACCGGCGCGCTGGCGCGTGGCGGCGCGGGCACGGCCGGGAGCACGATGGCGGGCGCGCTGTGATCGAGGGCGGCGCCGCTCGGTCGGGCCGTCGTCGGCGGCGGCCTGGTCACCGGCGCGAGCACCTTGTGGCGTGCGGCCTCGATGCGGCCGGTGTCACCGCCGCGGGCGACGATCGGCGCGATCGTGGTCGGCACCAGCACCGACGGCGGGGCGGCGGGGGCGGCCGCGGGCTGCAGCAGCCGTTCGCCGAGCTCGGTCAGGCAGTCGTAGTAGCTGGCCAGGCACCACGCGATCTGCATCTGGGTCGCGACCGCGCGGACCACGTAGTGGCCGGTGAAGAACCCGATCTCGTCGACCGCGTGGCGGTCGCTGGGGTCGGACATCGCCACCGTCAGGTTGCCGTCCTTGTCGAGGGCGACCGGCACCGCCCGCAGCTCGGCGGCGAGGTCGGCCGGCAACAGCGCGATGATCGACGGCGACAGGCGGGCGAGGGTGTTGGGGTGGACCTGCGGGACCAGCAGCCGGGTCCGGTAGAACTCGGTCAGCCGCTCGTCGTCGACCACGCCCGCCGTCACCAGGTGCTCGCCGACGGTGCCGCCGTCGGCGACCTGGGCGGCGCGGGCCGCGGCCAGGTGCTCGGCGGTGATGAGGCCGGCGCGGACCAGCAGCGCACCCGCGTCGTCCGCCATACCGCGAGCATCGCGGTGGGACCGGCGTCTGTCAACGTTCGGGGTCGGCTACGACGATCGGGCCCGGGCCACGATGCCCGGCAGGAGCTCGAGCACGCGGTCGATATCGGCGTCGGCCAGGCCTGGGCCGAGGCTGAAGCGGACGCCCTCGTGGGCGGCGGCGGGCGTCAGGCCGAGCGCGAGCAGGACCGGAGAGGGCTTGACCGAGCCCGACGAGCAGGCCGCTCCGGTCGAGGCCGCGACCCCGGCCAGATCGAGCGCCATCACGACCGCGTCGCCGCGGGCGCCGGCGAAGCCCGCGTTGACCACCGTGCCGATGCGGGTCGCGCCGTCGCCGTGGATCCGGGCGCCGGCGATCGTGCGCAGGCCGGCCTCGAGCCGCGCGGCCTGGGCGGTGGCGACCCGATGCTGCGCGGGGGCGAGCGCGCCGACCGCGGCCGCGAAGCCGATCGCGCCGAGCAGGTTCTCGGTGCCCGGTCGCCGGCCCCGCTCCTGGTGGCCGCCGCCATGGACCGAGGCCGGCTCGAGCCCCGTCCGCAACCACAGGCCGCCGACCCCGGCCGGCCCGCCCAGCTTGTGGGCCGAGAGCGCGAGCGCATCGGCGAGCGCGGCCAGCGGGGCCAGCGCCATCCGGCCGGCGGCCTGGACCGCGTCGACGACCAGGCGGGCTCCGGCGGCCCGGATCGCGGGCGCCAGCGCCGGCAGGTCCGCGACCACACCGAGCTCGTGATTGACCGCCGCCAGCGCCACCACCGCCGCGCCACCGACCAGGTGGCGCCCGAGGTCGGCTGCGTCGATCCGGCCGGCACCGTCGACCGCGATCCGTTCGCTGGTGAAGCCGTGGCCGACCAGCACGGCGGCCGCGGCGTGCACCGCGGGGTGCTCGGTGGCGCCGACCAGGACCCGGGCCGGCGCGCCGGTCGCGCGCGCGGCGAGGCCGAGCCCGATCACGCCGAGCGCGACCGCCTCGGTGCCACCGCTGGTGAACACCAGCCCGTCGGCCGGGCCGCCGCACAACTCGGCCACCACCGCGCGCGCCCGCTCGAGCTGGGTGCGCGCCGCGCGGCCCTCGCCGTGGATCGACGACGGATTGCCGGCCGGCGCCGTCAACGCGGCCGCGATCGCGTCGCGCGCCGCGGGGTGGAGGGGCGCCCCGGCGTTGTGGTCGAGGTAGATGCGCATCGAGACCCCCGAGGATGGCGACGACCATCGCGGCGCGCCAGCCGCAAACGGCGCCTTGCCGGCGGCCGACCCCGGCTCAGCGAATGTATTTGCATCCGGAATGCAGATTGTCGTATGCCCCGGCCATGGCGACGAGCGGGTCGACATCTTCGTGGTGGTCCCTGGTGGTGGTCCTGCTGGCGGCGGCGTGCGGTGACGCGCCCGCTGGCGAGGGTGTCGACGGGGGCGCGACCGACGACGCTGCCGCCGACGCGGCGGTCGACGCCTCGCCGGTGCCGTACACCGCCATGCCGCCCGGCTGCACCGACACCGCCGACGCGATCTACCAGACCCCGGTCGACCTGCCGCCGCTGACCCCGGCCCTGCGCGGCCACGTGGTCCGCTGCGCGCAGGGACCGGTGCTCGACGCGGACGCCGCCGCCGCCCAGGCCCGCGCCGCCGGCGCGACCGTCGTGGCCAC
>JAYVSF010000668.1:0-2613 GCA_043775605.1 Myxococcales bacterium | reverse complement strand
GTGGGTGACGACCAGCATGGTCATGCCGCCGTCGGCGAGATCGCGGATGACCGCAGTGACCTCGTCGCGCATCTCGGGGTCGAGCGCGCTGGTCGGCTCGTCGAACAGCATCACCTCGGGGTCCTGGGCCAGAGCCCGGGCGACCGCGACCCGCTGCTGCTGGCCGCCCGACAGCTCGTGCGGGAACGCGCCGCCGCGATCGCCGAGCCCGACCCGGGTCAAGAGCGCCTGGGCCCGCTCGGCGGCCTCGACCACCGGCTTGCCGCCCACCACCCGCGGCGCGAGGGTGATGTTCTCGAGCGCGGTCAGGTGCGGGAACGGGTTGAACTGCTGGAACACCATGCCGACCGCCAGCCTCGTGCGCCGCGCCGGACGGGTCACCCCCACGACGCGAGCATAGCCCGAGAACCTTGACAGCGAGCGGCGCCGCGGGCCCCATCGTGGCCATGCGGTCGTCGTCGTTCGCACCCGGAGGGCTCGCCCTCATCGTCACGCTCCTCGCCGCATGCAGCGGCCCCGCCGGTGAGCTCGGTCCGGAGGGTCCGCCCGGCGCGACCGGGCCCGAGGGTCCGGCCGGCCCGATCGGCGCGCCCGGCACCACCGGTCAGGACGTCTTCGAGGCCTACGGCACCGGCCAGATGGTCGTGACGGCGCAGTCCAACACCTACGTCACCGTGCCGGGCATGAGCCAGACCGTCAACGTCCCCGAGGGCGCGCGGGTCCGGGTCGACACCAACGGCGGCCTGCAGTGCACGCTGGCCGGCAACGCCTACGCGGCGGTCGATCTGGCGCTGTTCGTCGACGGCAGCACGCCCGGTCAGGCCGGCATCCGCCGGGTGGTCGCCGCCAACACCACCGTGGTCGGCCAGATGATCGCGAACTGGTCGTTCGGCCGCACCTTCACCCTGACCCCGGGCTCGCACACCTTCGAGCTGCGCGCCATCGGCGTCGATCCCAACGCGGCCCCCGCCAACGTCTCGAGCGCCGGCGCGCCGCAGTTGCAGGCGGTCCTGACCGTGACCGTGATCAAGCAGTAGGGACGCGCGGGCCATGCCGCCGTCGCCGCCCACCGCCGAGCCCCGGCTCGCCGAGCTGCTGGCCAGCCTCGGGGTGGCGACCGACGTCGCGGCCGGGCTCGACCCCGAGACATCGGTGCGCGCGACCGTGCTCGCGGTCGAGCTGGCCCGCGACCTCGGCCTGCGCGGCGACGCGCTGCGCGGCGTGTACTACACGACGATGCTGCGGTTCGTCGGCTGCACCAGCCTCGCGGCCGAGACCGCCGAGGCCGCCGGCGGCGACGACCTGACCACGCTCGGCGATCTGATCGTCCCCGACGCCGGCTCGCCGCGCGCGATGCTACGCGCGATCGTCACCAAGGTCGGCCGCACCGTCGGGCCGCTGGCGCGAACCGCGGCGGTGGCGCGGACCCTGGCCAACCCGTCGTTCGGCAAGCAGCTCGCGATCGCGCACTGTGCGCAGGCGGTGGTACGGATCGTCCACGTCGCGCTGCGAGCCGAGATCCATCGCCGCATCGAGGGTCCGCGCGCGGCCCTGGCGGTGCTCACCGCCCGCCGTGGTGGCGAGCTCGACGGCGCGGTGGTCGACCGCTTCCTCGACGGTGGCCTGGCCCGGCTGGCCCGGGTCGAGGGCTCGGTGTGGGACCTCGTGCTGGCCGCCGAGCCGGAGCCGCACCTGCGGATCGCGAGCGCGCAGGTGGCCCGGGTCGCCGAGGCGTTCGCGCGGTTCGCCGATCTCAAGAGCCCGTTCACGCTCGGCCACTCGGAAGCGGTGGCCGCGAGCGCGGTGGCGGCGGCCGAGATCGCCGGGATGCCCGCGGTCGAGCGCGAGCAGCTCCGGATCGCGGCCCTGCTGCATGACCTCGGCCGGGTCGCGGTGCCCAATGGCATCTGGGACAAGCCCGGCCCGCTGGCGGCGATCGAGCGAGAACGGGTCCACGACCATGCCGCCCAGACCGGCCGGATTCTCGCGCGCTCGCCGCTGCTGGCGGCCCACGCCCGACTGGCTGCGTCGGCGCACGAGCGGCTCGACGGCTCGGGCTACGCTCGCGGCCTGCGCGGCGCCGATCTGTCGCTCGCCGCCAGCCTGCTCGCCGCCGCCGACGTCTACCAGGCCGCGCTCGAGCCGCGTCCGCATCGTCCGGCCCACGACCAGGCCGGCGCCGCCCGCCTGCTCACCGATGAGGCCGCGGCCGGCGGCCTCGATCGCGACGCGGTGCGCGCAGTGCTGACCTCGGCCGACGCCAAGGTCGACGCGCGCTCGACGTTCCCGTGCGGCCTCACCGAGCGCGAGGTCGAGATCCTGCGCCTGCTCGCGCGCGGGCTGTCGAACAAGGAGATCGGCAAGGCGCTGCACATCTCGCCGCGCACCGCCGGCAACCACGTCGCCCACATCTACGAGAAGACCAAGGTCGCGACCCGCGCCGCCGCCGCGCTGTTCGCCGTGCAGCACCGCCTCATCGTCGCCTGACCCGTCACGCTCCGCGCACCAGGCTGCGGGCGAGATCCTCGAAGAACACGCGAAGATCATCGGTCGGAACTGGACGGAGTAGTGGCGGGAGCTGATTGGCCGGAATGTCAGCGAAGTGGAGCAGGC
>JAYVSF010000667.1:0-5010 GCA_043775605.1 Myxococcales bacterium | reverse complement strand
GGGAACCGGACCTGGTACGACAGATCGACGCCGGCCTGGACGTCGCCCGTGATCCTGGCCAGCGGCCGCAGGTCGACCGCGTACTCCCAGCCGTCGTCGCGATCGCGGGTGCTGGGATCGCCGTCGACGAACCGGCGGGCGTAGGCCGCGGCGACGACGTTGCCGAGCTTGTGGTCGGCGCTGTGGGCGAGGCCAAGCACCAGCTCGGACGCGCGCGGGAAGGTCGTGAGGTCGGTGGCGACCGCGGTCGGCGGCGCCAGTTCGTCGTAGGCGGCCAGGCCCTTCGACCAGCGCGCGAACAGGTTGAGGAAGTGGAAGCGGCCGGCGTCGTCGCGATCGGTCCAGGCCCCGAGCTCGAGCCCGACGGTGGTGCCCCAGTCGCGCGGCAGCTGCTCGAGCGTCTGGTCGGTGTCGCGCCGGCGCTCGCCGGACGGCAGCCCGACCAGCTCGGCGTGCACGCGCAGCTTGGCGTGTCGACGGTCGGCGCCGTCCACGACGTAGGTCGCGGTCGCGCTCGCGGTCATCCGCTGGCGGTTGAGCTGGACGATCGTGGTCGCGCCTTGCTCGGGCGCAGCGACCTCGATCTCCTGGTACTGGAAGCGGTCGCGCAGCCGGTTGACGCCGATGTGGCCGGCGAGATCGAGCCCGCCGTGGACCCACGAGCCGCCGGCAGCGACCGTGTTGTCGTCGTCGAGAGGCCAGTAGTCGAACAGGTAGAGATCGTCGCCGCGGACCATGCGCGAGCCGACCCACAAGGTCGAGCCGCTGTGCCAGCGGGCCTCGGCGTAGAGATTGCGGATCGCCGGGCCGGCCTCGAACTTGCCGGTCTCGTGGAACAGCTGATCATCGTAGGCGAGCGTGGTGACCGTGCGCAGCAACACGCCGCTCCTGGCCCGAAACCCGTACGACAGCTCGAGCTCGAGGTAGCTCGGCTCGACGATCCGCGGGCCGTGGGCGACGATCGCGATCGGCTCCGGCCGGCCGCCGCGGAGGTCGGTCGCGGCCGCGATCCGGCCGTACGAGCCGAAGCGCAGGCCGAGGTCCGACGCCGGCGCGGGCACCGGGTCCGCGACCGGCCCGGGCTCGGGCCCGTCGGCGCGCGACTCACCGGCACCGACCAGTGCCACCGCGACTCCGATCACGAACGACGACGAACGAAGGTTGACGGGCATCGGCTCGCCCGCAGCGTGCCACGACCGGCGACGGCGCGACACGTCGCCGGTCACCGGCCTGCAGCGACCATTTGCCCTCGCCGGGTTCGCGAGCGCCGGGTATCCTGGCCCACCCGGCCCATGCGCTCCCTCCTCCTCGCCGTCGTCGTCGCTGCCTGCACCACTCTCGCCGGCTGCCCGGGCGAGCAGGACCCACCCGGCGGCGACCACGACGCCACCATCGACGCCTCCACCGACGCCGGCGTCGACGCGCCGATCCAGCCGACCTGCGCCAACCCGATCCCGACCTGCACCCGCACGTTCCGCTACGCCGGCGCCGGGGCCAGCGTGGCCCTGCGCGGCGACTTCGCCGCCGACGGCTGGACCGCGGGCGCGACGATGACGCGCGTCGGTGATCACTGGGAGGCCACGATCCCGGTCGCCGATCAGCAGGTCGTGGTCTACAAGCTGTTCGTCGACGGTCAGTGGCTGACCGACCCCGCCAACCCGCGGACCACGCCCGACGGCTTCGGCGGTCGCAACTCGGTCGTCCGCCACGACTGCGATGCGTGCCCGCCGCGGCCGACCCTCGACTGGCGCGACGCGACCCTGTACTTCGTGATGGTCGACCGCTTCTTCGACGGCAAGCCGGTCAACAACGCGCCGCTCGGCCTCGAGGCCCCGGCCGACTACGAGGGCGGCGACCTGGTCGGCGTCCGCCAGAAGATCGACAGCGGCTACTTCGATCAGCTCGGCGTCAACGCGCTGTGGCTGACCTCGCCACTCGACAACGCCGACGGCCGCGGCCGCGGCTCCGATGGCCACGACTACTCCGGCTACCACGGCTACTGGCCCCGTGACCTCGAGCAGGTCGAGAGCAAGATCGGCACCGAGGCCGAGCTCAAGGCGCTCATCGACGCCGCCCACGCCCACGGCATCAACGTGATCCTCGACTACGTCATGAACCACGTGCACGACGAGAGCCCGGTCTACGCCGCGCACCGCGACTGGTTCTGGCCCAACGACAACGGCCATGGCGGTGACTGCGTGTGCGGCGGCGGCTGCAACTGGGAGGACCCGTTCGATCGCAAGCGCTGCTGGTTCACCTCGTACCTGCCCGACTTCGACTTCCGCAACGACGCCGCCCGCCGCTGGTCGGTCGACAACGCGGTGACCTGGGCCAAGCGGGTCGGCGCCGACGGCTTCCGGCTCGACGCGGTCAAGCACATCGAGGACGCCTGGCTGACCGATCTGCGGGCCCGCCTGTCCGGCGAGGTGCAGTGGGATCAGGTCTTCTACCTGGTCGGCGAGACCTTCACCGGCGAGCGCGACCTCATCAAATACTACGTGCGGCCCGACACCATGCTCGACGGCCAGTTCGACTTCCCGCTGCGCGCCAACATCCTCGCGACCGTGCTGCGCCGGGCCGGCTCGATGACCGACCTCGCCGGCTTCCTGGCCTCGAACGACACCTTCTACGGCCCGGGCGCGGTGATGAGCACGTTCATCGGCAACCACGACGTGCCGCGGGTCATTGGCTTCGCCGAGGACCAGCCGCTGTACGGCAGCGACTGGGACGACGGCAAGGCCCGGGCCTGGAGCAACCGACCGACCTTGCCGTCCAGCAGCCGACCATTCGAGCGGGTCGCGGTCGCGTACACGCTGCTGTTCACCTCGCCGGGCGTGCCGCTCATCTACTACGGCGACGAGATCGGCCTGCCCGGCGGCGGCGATCCCGACAACCGCCGCTTCATGCCGTGGTCGGGCCTCACCGCGGACCAGCTCGCGCTGCGCGACACGATCGCGAAGCTGATCCACGTCCGCAAGGATCACCCCGCGCTCCGCCGCGGCACCCGCACCATCCTCGGCTCGGCCCAGCACACGCTGGTGTACGAGATGCAGTCGGCCGGCGACGACGTGTTCGTGGCGCTCAACCGCGACGACGCCGCCCAGCCCGCCGGCGGCCTCCCGGCCGGCACCTACGACGACCTGGTCCACGGCGGCACGCTCACCGCGCCGCTGCAGATCCCGGCGCGCACCGGCCTCGTCCTCCGCCCGCACTGACGCCGCGGTCTGCAGTCGCGCGGGTGGACGACGCCAGCGCCACATTCACGGGCGGCGGGCCGGCGCGCGTCAGATTCGCAGCCTCCCGCCGCCGCGCACGCGTCGGGTCTGGTCTACTCGCGGCGGGAGGTCTCCATGTCCGTTGCCGCCGCCATTCGTGATGCCGATCTTTCGCCCGAGCAGCTCGATGCGCGCGGGCTGATGCCGCTGGCCCGCGCTCACGAGCTGCTGGCCGCGACCACGGCGGTCGAGCGCGACAACCTCGACCTGGTGTGGGCGGCGCTGGTCAGTCTCGAGGATGGCGCCGACCTGGTGAACTCGGCCCGCCACCTCGACTGGCGCTTCCCGCCGCGCGGCAAGGACAACGTCGCGCTGGTCGAGCGCTACGGCGCCGGCGCGCTGGCCTGGCTGGCGACCCGGCAAGAGGAGGGCGTGCTGGTCAATCACCCGTGGTGCGTGGTGCCGTGCCTGCTCGCCCTCGATGGGCCCGAGGCGCTCGAGCTGCTGCTGACGGTCGCCGGCGCGTCAACCGGCGGCGGCGAGATGAAGTACTGGATCTTCGAGCGCGAGGGCGTGCGCGCCCTCGACCCCGCGTGCGAGCAAGAGGCGCTGGCGCTGGTGCTGACCTGGACCCGGCTCCACCCCGACGCCGCGTACCCGGTGCTGGCCCGTGCCGCCCGGACCAGCCCGCGCGCGGCCGCTGCGCTGCGCACGCTGGCCGAGACCGCGCCGGCCGACGTCGGTGCCCGGCTGGCCGCCGCCGGCGAGCCCGGGCTGGTCGCCGAGCTGGGCCTCAACACCCGCCTGACCGCCGGCGCGATCCTGGCGGCGATCGACCAGGCCAGCCGGCAGTCGTGGCCCGTCTTCAACACCGGCGTCGACGGCCGGCTCGAGTACTTCGGCCAGCGGCTGATCGCGGTGCGCGCGCCCGCGGGCGACGGCTGGGCCATCGTCATCGAGCGCCTGCAGGGTTGCGATCCCGACTCGTTCTCGGTGGTCCGCTACGCCTACGGGCCCGGCACCTGCAACGGCCTCGACTTCGATCACCGCCACGACCTCGAGGACGCGTTCAACTTCGAGGGCGAGGACGACGAGCGGCCGCTGTTCCACGGCCGAGTGGTGACCGGCCCGGTGGGCGAGCTCGTGCTCGACGAGTCGCTGTTCGGCCGCCACGACCTGCGGCTGGGCTGGGACACCGAGTTCGGCGGCTGGCCCGCGCGCACCCTGGCCCTGCGCGCCTACCTCGCCGAGCACCCCGAGCCCGGCTGGGCCGAGCTGGCCGAGCTCGGCTGGACAGGCGTCTCGGTCGCCGAGGCCGACGGAGGGGCTGGACTAGGGTTCCTCGAGGAAGCGGTGCTGTTCGAGGAGATGGGACGGGCGCTGACCCACGCGCCGTACCTCTCGACCATCGCGGTGATGCTCCCGGCGCTACCCGGCGACCTGCAGTCGGAAGTGGCGCGGGGCGAGGCGAGCTGGACGCTCGCCAACGGCCCGCTCGTCGCCGACCTCGACACTGCAACCCGCATCGCCTGCGTCGGAGGCGACACGATCTGGGAGCTCGAGGGAGCCGACAGAGAGGTCTTGCGGACAAACGACGAGACCCGTCCGCTCGGCGTCATCTCCGGCGGCACCGTCGGCCGTGCGCTCGCCGGATCGGAGCTGTTGCCCCTCCTCCGCACCCGCTCGCTGGCGGCCCTCGCGCTCGAGGCGTGCGGGGTCGGGACGCGGGCGCTCGAGCTCGCGGTCGAGTACGCGAAGGATCGGCTCCAGTTCGGCAAATCGAGCGCGAGCCTGG
>JAYVSF010000666.1:0-2724 GCA_043775605.1 Myxococcales bacterium | reverse complement strand
CCGTCGAGCTGGAACCCCTCTCCATGCCGGAGTCGGGTTCGGATTCGGATCCGGGTTCGGATCCGGGTTCGGATCCGGGTTCGGAGTCGGGTTCGGATCCGGGTTCGGAGTCGGGTCCGGATCCGGGTCCGGAGCCGGGTTCGGAGCCGGGGACCGGCGAGCTGGCGGCGCTCGGGCGACCACATCGAGGACCGCTGATGCTCGGCGGCCTGGCGGTTGCCGCCGTCGCCATCCTCGCGGTCATCGTGCTGTCCGGCGGCCGGACACGATCCGCCGCGCGGGCGCCGGCCGCTGCCCCGGTCGCCGTCGGCCCGGCCAGCGCCGCCCTCGACGCAGGCCTCGCCCTCGCCGTCGACGCTCACCCCACGCCGCCCCCGGCCCCGCCGCCCGCGCCGCACCCCGACACCGCCGAGATCGATCGTCACCTCGCGGCGGCCGAGCAGGCCCGGCGCACCGGCAACTCGCTCAAGCAGCTCGCCGAGGCCGACCTCGCGCTCGACCTCGACCCGCGCAGCGTCCGGGCCCACTACCTCATGGGCGACGCCCTGGTCACCACCGGCGACCTGGCCAACGGCTGCCGGGCGCTGCAGCGCGCGCGGCGCCTGCCGGCGGCGGCGGCCCGGGCCGGCGCCGCGGGATGCCCGACCGATTGACCCTGGCGCGACCCGGCGCGTATCCTCGCGCGAGGACATGATCTCGGTGGGACCATGAGCCAGGGCGCAGCGGTACAACACTCGGGCCGCTCCCTGGGCGCGACCGTGATCGGCGGTTGGACCGTGGGGCCGCGCCTGCGGACCACGCTCCTGGCAGAGGTCCATCGCGCCACCCGCGACGATCGCGCCGCCACGATCCACCTGATCAAGCCGGCGCTGGCCGCGATCCCGTCGGTCGTGGACGCCCTCGCCCACCAGGCCCAGCGCGCCGCCGCCATCACCGACGATCGCAACGTTGCCCGGACCCTCGGCGCCGGCCACGACGGCGGCACTCTCTACGTGATCACCGAGGCCGAGACCGGCCCGACCTTGCGCGACATCCTCGCCCGCCGCCACGCCGCCAGCAACGCCGGCCTGCCCGGCCGCGGCGCCGGCAACGTCGCGGTGCTGGTCGCCCAGGGCCTGCAAGCCAGCCATGTCGGCCACGGGGCCCTGGCCAGCGACGGCGTGATCGTCGCGCGCTCTGGCCGGATCGCCATCGTCGATCTCGCCTTCGGCCCGGCGCTGATCGCGGCGGTCGCCGCCGGCGCGGTCCCGGCGCCTGGATGGCTCGCCCCCGAGCTCGCGCTCGGTGAGCCCGCGACCGCGGCCAGCGACGTTTACGGCCTCGGCGCCCTGCTCTACGACGCCCTCGTCGGCCGGCCGCTGACCCGCGGCGGTCCGCGCCCGAGCGAGGTCGGTCGCGGCGTGCCGAGCGAGGTCGACGACGTCATCGCCCGGGCCTGCGCCGAGCGGCCCGATCGCCGGTTCGGCTCGGTCGCGACCGTGCGCGAGCTCATCCTCGACAGCCTGTGCCGCGGCCTCGAGGAGGAGGCCGAGCACGATGACGACGGCGACAGCGACGTCGCGGGCCCGTCCGCGCCGCCGGTGGTCCGGGCCCTGCCGATCCCGCCCGCGCTCGAGGCCGCGATGGCCGAGCTCGACGAGCGCTGGCTGGTCAGCAAGGGCCGCTTCGACTTCGGTCCGTTCTCGATGAAGGGCCTGGTCGACCAGATCATCACGGGCCACGTCCACCACGGCCACATGCTGTTCGACAAGGACGAGGGCGGCCGGCTCAAGGTCGAGGACCACCCGCTGCTCGGCCCGCTGGTCGAGGCCGCCCGGGCCGCGCGCGAGGACGCTCGCCGGGCCCAGGCCGAGGTCAAGCACCAGGCCACCGAGCGCAAGCGCGGCGTCGCGCTGTACGGCTTCATCGCGCTCGGCGTGGCCGCGGCGACGACCGGCGTCTATCTGCTGGTCGGCGCGCTGTCGGCCGCCAAGGGTCGCAAGGCCGCCGGCGCCGGCGCGGTGGCCGCGGCCAAGCTGACCGCGACCGTGTCAGCGCCCAAGGCGCCGGCGCGACGGCCGGGCGGTGCGGCGCGGCGGCCCGGCGATCCGGTGAACCACAACACCGGCAACGGCGACGAGAACCTCGCGCTCGACATGTCCGGCGAGGACGACGGCGGTTCGGCCACCCTCGACATGGACTCCGTCTATCAGGTCTACGCCCGGGCCGGCGGAGCGCTCGGCGGCTGCCTCGGCAAGACCGGGTCGAGCACGGCGGCGATCAGCATGATCATCGACGGTCCGAGCGGTCGCGTGAACTGGGTCAGGGCCAACGGCCAGACTAGCGGCCCGCTGCAGAGCTGCCTGCTGGGCGTGCTGCGCGGGCTCAAGTTCCCCGCGATCGACGGCCCGCGCACCCGCGCCGAGTTCGAGATCTCGCTATGAGCGGGTCGGGCGCGAGCGCGTCCGCCGTCACCGGGCCGGTGCCCAGCCGCGCCCGCTTGCGCGAGGTCATTGTCCGCCGGCCGCGGGTCGGTCCGATCACCGGCCTGTTGCTCGCGCTGGCGTTCGCGCTGGTGGTCACGCCGATCGTGCTGGCCGAGTCGTGGGCGGTCGATGCCCGGGTCGCGCCCGGCCAGGTCGCGCAGGTGACCGTGCGGCTCGGCGCCGACGACGTCGCCGCGGTGATCGGCGCCCGCCGCACCGGCGGCGTGGTCATCGCCCGCGGCGAGGTCGCGACCCCGTT
>JAYVSF010000665.1:0-7771 GCA_043775605.1 Myxococcales bacterium | reverse complement strand
CAGCGCGCCACCAGCGCCGCCGCCGCGCGCGCCTCGGGCCCCGCGATCCGGGCCAGGCCGTCGTCGCCATGGCGCCAGGCCGCGACCGCCAGCGCCCGCGCCACCTGGCCGAGGTCGTCGCGGTCGCCGTCGAGCACGCTACTCGGCGGCGCCGGTCTCGGCCCGGCGTGCTCGCCGCGTCGGCCGCAGCTTGTAGCGCAAGAGCTTGCCGGCCGGCCCGCGCGGCAACGCCGGCACGAAGTCGATCCAGCGCGGGTACTTGTACGGCGCCAGCGCGTCCTTCACGTACTGCCGCAGCTCGGCTTCGAGCGCGGGATTGCCGACGTAGCCGACGTTGACCACCACGAAGGCCAGCGGCTTGGTCAGGCCGTCCTCGTCGGGGGCGCCGATCACCGCCGCCTCCCACACCGCCTCGTGATCGACCAGCGCGCCCTCGACCTCGGCCGGCGACACCCACTTGCCGCCGACCTTGAACAGATCGTCGACCCGCCCGCAGTGGTGGAACAGGCCGCGGCCGTCGACCAGGAAGCGGTCCCGGGTCACCAGCCAGCCATCGGCGGCGACCGCCAGCGCGTCGGCCGCGTCGCCACCGAGCACCCCGACGCAGCGCGACGCCGACCGCAACTGCAGCGTGCCGATCTCGTCGACCGCCAGCGGCAGGCCGGCTTCATCGACCACCCGGGCCTCGATCCCGGGCAGCGGCGACCCGCAGCAGCCGACCCGATCGTCGTCGGTGATCACCCCGGCCAGCGCGATCTGCAGGATCTCGGTGAGGCCGTACCCGACCTCGGCCTCGGCGCCGAGCTGGGTGCGGATCCGGGCGGCCAGCTTGTCGGGCATGCCCTCGCCACCGGCGATGACCCGGCGCACGCTCAGCAGCGGCGGCGCCAGCCCGAGCGCGACCACGTCGCGGGCCAGCTGGCTCAGTACCGACGGCGTGGTCAAGAACACGTCGGGCGCGAACGTGGCGAGCGCGGTCAGGACCACGTCGGTGTGCGGCTGGGCCGGGACCAGCAAGGTCTCGGCGCCGCGCGCGAGCGGGAACAGGAGGCCGGCGCCCAGGCCGAACGCCATCGACAGCCGGTTGATCGTCAGCACGCGATCGCCGGGCGCCAGGTGGAGGAAGGCCCCGGCGAACGACTCCTCGGCCGCCCACGCGCTGGCGTGGCTGTGGCGGACGCCGCGCAGCTCGTCGTCGGTGCCGGCCGAGTACAGGAGCAGGCAGTCGGCGCCCGCGTCGACCGCCACCGCCGGCGCCGGCCCGATCGCCCGCGCCCGCGCGCCGAGATCGATCTCGCCGCCGACCACCCGGCCGAGGCCGAGCCCGACCCCGAGCACGTGGCGGACGCCGGGCAGCTCACGCCGCACCGCCTCGACCGCTGGCGCCAGCGCGTCGTCGACCGCGATCGCCACCGCGCCGGCGTGCTCGAGGTGGCGGCGCAGACCCTCGGCCCGCAGCAGCTCCGACAGCGGCGTCGCCACCGCGCCGGCGTGGATCACGCCCAGGATCACCGCCGCGGCGTCGAGCGTGTCGCGCATCAGGACCGCGATGCGATCGCCCGGCCCGAGCCCGAGCTCGCCCAGCACCGCCGCGACCCGCGCCACCTGCTCGCCCAGCTCGCGGTACGTCCACGCCCGCTCGCCCTCGCGGATCGCGATCGCGTCGCCGCGGCCGGCGGCCTGGGCCGCCACGAAGATCCTCGAAGCCAGGTTGTCCTGGCGATGCGGCATCCCCGCATCCTATTGTGCCGGCCCCGACGACAGCAACCGATCGCCCATGCTATGCGCGGGCCATGCGCATCGTCGCTGGTGAGCTCGGAGGCCGGGTGTTGCGCGCCCCCCACGGCGCCGCGACCCGGCCGACGTCCGAGAAGGTCCGGCAGGCGCTGTTCAACATCCTCGGCCCGCCCGGCGCCGACGTCCACGTCCTCGACCTGTTCGCCGGCTCGGGCGCGCTCGGCCTCGAGGCCCTGTCGCGCGGCGCCGCGTCCGCCACGTTCGTCGAGCGGGCCCGGCCGGCGCTGCTCGCGCTGCGCGGCAACCTGACCGAGCTCGCGATCGGCGACCGGGCCCGGGTGGTCGCCACCGACGTCGCCGGCTTCCTCGCCGGCCAGGGCGCCGCCGGCCCCGGCCCGGCCTGGACCTGGATCTTCCTCGATCCGCCCTACGCCGCCGGGGTGGTGGCGGTGACCCTGGCTGCCCTGCCCGCGGCCCGCCTGACCGCCGACGCGATCATCGTGGTCGAGCACGCGCACCGCGAGCCGCCTCCCGAGCGCGCGGGGTTTCTGCTACGAACGGACCTTCGGCGCTACGGCGACACGTCGCTGTCGTGGTACCGACCGCAGCCCGCGCCCCCCACGCCCACACCGGAGCCGCCGCCATGACCCCTCCGACCCTCGTCCCCGGCCAGCCGGTGATCGCGGTCTACCCCGGCACCTTCGATCCGATCACCAACGGCCACCTCGACATCCTCGAGCGGGCCCTGGCCCTGTTCGATCGGCTGGTGGTGACCATCGCGGTCAACCCGCGCAAGGCGCCGCTGTTCGCGATCGACGAGCGGATCCGCTTCATCCGCGACGCCCTGCCCCAGCACCACGAGCGGATCTCGTTCGCGGCCAACGAAGGCCTGCTGGTCGAGTTCTGCAAGAGTCAGGGCGCGCGGGTGATCGTCCGCGGCCTGCGCGCGCTCGCCGACTTCGAGTACGAGTTCCAGTTCTCACACATGAACCGGCGGCTCGCGCCCGAGATCGACACCGTGTTCTTCATGACCGACGAGCGCAACCACTACGTCAGCTCGTCGCTGGTCAAGGAGGTCGCCAGCCTCGGCGGCGACGTCACCGGCCTGGTGCCGCCGCCGGTGGCCCAGGCCCTCGCCCTCAAGTACGGAAGACATCAGCCATGACCACCGCGCCCAACCTCAAGACCGCGTCTCGCCTCGACGAGATCAAGCCCTCGATCACCCTCGCGGTCACCGCCAAGGCCGCCCGCCTGAAGGCCGCGGGCATCGACGTCATCAGCTTCGGCGCCGGCGAGCCCGACTTCGACACCCCCGAGCACATCAAGGCCGCCGCCCGCGACGCCCTGACCAAGGGCGGCACCGGCAAGTACACCGAGGTCGGCGGCATCTTGCCGCTGCGCGAGGCGATCGCCAGCGAGCTGGGCGCGGTCCACGGCTTCACGATCCCGCCCGATCAGGTGCTGGTGTCGTGCGGGGCCAAGCACTCGCTCTACAACCTGTTCATCGCGCTGCTCGATCCCGGCGACGAGGTGATCATCCCCGCGCCGTACTGGGTCAGCTACCCCGACATGGTGATGATGGCCGGCGGCAAGCCGGTGATCGTGGCCACCAGCCCCGACGACGACTTCACGATGCGGGCCGACGCGCTGGCCGCGCACATCACGCCGCGGACCCGCGCGGTCGTGCTCAACACGCCGTCGAACCCGACCGGCGCGGTCTACAGCCAGGCCCAGATCGAGGCGCTGGCCAAGGTCGTGGTCGAGCGCAACTTGCTGGTGGTGTCCGACGACATCTACCGGCACCTGGTGTACGGCGAGGCGCGCTACGCCTCGATGGCCGCGGTCGGCCCCGAGCTGGCGGCGCGCACGATCCTGGTCGACGGGGTCAGCAAGACCTACGCGATGACCGGCTGGCGCATCGGCTACGCGGCCGGGCCGGCGCCGATCATCAAGGCGATGGCCAAGGTCCAGGGCCAGTCGACGTCGAACCCGACCCACCTGGCCCAGCTCGCGACGCTGGCGGCGCTGCGCGGGCCACAGGACTGCGTCGCCACGATGCGGACCGCGTTCGACGAGCGCCGCCGGGTCATGGTCGAGCTGTTGCGCGCGATCCCGGGCGTGTCGTGCCGCGAGCCGATGGGCGCGTTCTACGCGTTCCCCGATCTCGGCGCGTTCCTCGGCTCGCACTTCCCCGACGGCAAGCCGATCGCCGACGACGTCGCGCTGTGCGACTGGCTGGTCGAGCACGGCAAGGTCGCGGTGGTGCCGGGCTCGGGCTTCGGCGCCCCCGGTCACGTGCGGCTGTCGTACGCCTGCTCGATGGACAACATCCGCGAGGGCGTCGGCCGCCTGCGGACCGCGCTGCTCTCGCTGGGCTGATCCGTCCCGCCAACACTTCCGGGCGCGGCGGCAAGATAGGGGCGTGGATCGCGCGGTGGATGACGACGCGCTGGTGGCGCAGGCCGAGTGGCTGCGCCTCACCTCCACCTCCGAGCCGGTGACGCTGCGGCTGCGCAAGGGCGGCGTGGTCGAGGTGGTCGTGACCGACCGCGACGGCGGCGCCGCGGTCGCGGGCGCGACCGTCGAGCTGCGCTCGTCGCTGCTGTGGAGCGGCGTGACCGGCGCCGACGGCGTCGCCACGCTGCGCGGCGTGGGGCCGACGTGGGCGCCGCTGAGCGTGAGCGCGCCGGGCTACGCGCCGGCCGCGGTGATCGCCTCGACCGCCGGCGATCCGGCGGTGCCGGCCCGCATCGCGGTGACGCTGGGTCGCGGTGCCGCGGTGGCGGGCCGCGTCATCGACGACGCCGGCAAGACCGTGGCCGGCGCGCGGGTCACCGCGGCGATGGCGTCCGAGCCGTTCCCGGTGGTCGACCCACGCCGCGACGGCGTGACCAGCGGCGCCGACGGCACGTTCACCCTGCCCGCGCTCGCCGCCGGCACCTATCGCCTCACGGCCAGCGACGCCAGCCACGCCGCCACGACCTCGACGCCGATCACCCTCGACGGCGCGAGCCCGCGCCGCGGCGTCGAGCTGGTGCTCACCACCGGCGGCGTCATGACGGGGCTGGTCATCGATGGCGCTGGCCAGCCGGTGGCGGCCGCCGACGTCCAGGTGGTGACCCACGGCAACGTCGGCTGGCGACCGCGCCGCCAGGCCTTCACCGGGGACGATGGTCGCTTCACGATCGACGGTCTGCCGCGCCGCGCGGTCGAGGTCGTGGCCTGGCATCCGTCCGGGGCCTCGGCGATCGTGGCCGCCGATCTCACTACGACCCGGGAGCAGTCGCTGACGCTGAAGCTCGACGTCACCGGCGCGATCGAGGGCCGGGTCGTCGACAGCGCCGGCGAGGTCGTGGGCGACGCCCAGGTGATGGCCGAGCCGGTGTGGAGCGGCGGCCTGGCCGACCGCGCCGCGTGGCAGGTGCGCGGCATCCAGGAGGCCGTCAGCGACGCCGGTGGTCACTTCCGCTTCGCCGGCCTGCCCGGCGGCGACTACCGGGTCCGCGCGGCGCGCCCCGCCGCGGCCGAGCACGCGCTGTGGCAGGGCCAGGGCACGGCGGCCCGGCCCGGTGGTCCGCCGCTCACGCTGGTGCTCGAGGCCGACGGCGGCGTCACCGGCAAGGTCGCGTTCGCCGATGGCCGGGCGCCGGCGCTGTTCACCATCGAGCTCGGCGGGGGGCCGGCGGTGCCCTTCAGCAGCAAGGATGGCAGCTTCGCGCTCGACGCACCGGCTGGCGACGCCCGACTCTTGGTCTCGGGGCCGGGCTTCGTTCCCAGGCGGGTCGAGGCCAAGGTCGAGACCGGCAAGCGCGCGGACCTGGGCACGATCACCGTCGAGGCCGGGCGCTCGGTCAGCGGCCGCGTGCTCGACGCCGACGGCGCGCCGGTCGCCGGGCCACTATCACCATCGACGCGTCGCCCGGCAAGGGCACGCTGACCGTGGCGGTCACCACCGACGCCGGCGCGCCGGTGGCGATGGCGCAGGTGGTCGTGGTCCAGGCCAAGGTCGATGCGCCCAACCTCGGCGCCATGCGCGACGGCACCTTCCTGCCACCCGAGTTGCGCAACGGCGGCACGTTGATGATGCACATGCGCGCCGCGATGGGCGGCCCGGCCGTGGTCGAGGAGATGCGCCCCGGCGAGTACACCGCGTGCGCGGTGCCGCTGCCGATCGGCGACGACCCGTCGCGAGCCCGCGCCCTGATGGAGGACTCCGACTCGCTGCCGATGAAGTGCGCGTCGGTCAGGCTCGCCGACGGTCCCGTGCGCGTGGAGATCGTCGTGCCCGCGGCCTGGACCCAGCCGGCGCCCTGACCGCCGGCGCCGTTCCCGTTCGGGCTCGGGCTCGGATTCGGATTCGGGCTCGGACTCGGGCTCGGACTCGGTTCGGGGTCGGTCGCGCCCTTGCACCAACCCGCCGCCTGCGCCCATGCTCGGGGCTCTTCATGGTCCGGCCGGCCGAGCGTTATCGCCTGATCGAGCGGCTCGGTGCTGGCTCGATCGGCGAGGTCCACCGTGCGCTCGACCGCGCCACCGGCCGCGAGGTCGCGCTCAAGCTGATGCCGCGGCCGCGCGGCGGCACCAACCTGCGCGACGAGTTCGTCGCCCTCGCCCGCCTGCGCCACCCCAACGTCGTCTCGGTCCTCGACTACGGCCTCACCGACAGCGGCCACGAGTACTTCACGATGGAGCTGGTGCGCGGGCCGCCCTTGGCCGACGCCGCCGGCGCCCCCGGTAGCCGCGCGTTCTACGAGCTGCTGGCCGGGGTCCTCGACGCGCTGGCCGCAGTCCACGCCGCCGGCCTGGTCCACGCCGACGTCAAGCCGTCGAACGTGCTGGTCGACGGCGCGTCGCTGGCCTCGGCGCCCGATCGTGCGGCCCGCCTCGCCGACTTCGGCCTGGCGACCCCGCTGTCGGATCCGGTCGGGCCCAGCGCCCGCGGCACCGTCGGGTACGCCGCGCCCGAGGCCTGGACCGGCCGCCTCGATCCGCGCTCGGATCTGTACTCGTTCGGCGTCGTGCTGTGGCAGCTGGTCAGCGGCAGTCACCCGTTCGGCGGCGCGACTCCGCGCGCCATCGTCGGGCTGCAGCGCCGCGGCCCACCCGATCCCCGCCGGCTGCCACCCGGGTTGCCGCCCGCGCTCGTCGAGCTGATGACCAGCCTGCTTGATCCGCTGCCGGGCGCGCGACCAGAGACCGCGGCCGAGGTGCTCGATCGCTGGCGGGCGATCGCCGAGAGCCAGGGCCATCGCGGCGTCCTGGCCGGGCGGACGCCGTCGGGCCGCTCGCCGCGGATCGCGATCGAGGTCGGCACCGTGCTCGGCCGCGATCAGGAGCTGACCGAGCTCGAGCGGGCCTGGACCGAGGCCAAAGTCGGACGAGGCTCGCCGGTGCTGATCGTCGGCGAGCCCGGCATCGGCAAGTCGCGACTCCTCGCCGAGCTCGCGCTACGGGTCCAGCTCGACGGCGGCGACGTCATCCGGGCCTCGGCCCGCGCTGGCGACGAGCCCTGGGCCGGGGTCCGCGAGCTGGTCCGCGGGCTGCTCGCGAGCACGGGCCCGGCCTGGGACGAGCACGGGCTGTCGTCGGCGCGACGGGCCGCGATCGCGACCTTCCTGTCGCCAGGCCCGAGCCGCCTCGGCCCCGGTCGCTGGATGATGGCCGAGACCGCGGCCGAGCTGGTCGCCGCCGCCGCCGCGCAGCGTCCGCTCGCGATCCTCGTCGACGATGTCGACGCCGGCTCGCCGGCCGCGCTCGATCTGCTGGCGTACCTGGCGCGCGCGGTGCCCGACTCGGCCGCGTTGCTGGTCCTCGCCAGCCGCGACCTCGAGCCCGGCCGCGGCGCGGTCCGGTCGCCGGTCGACCTCGCGGTCGCCGCCGCCGCGCGCGGCCGCCGCTTCGAGCTGAGCCCGCTCGGCCAGACCAGCTTCTTCGCGCTGACCCGGGCCGCGGTCGGCGCCGATCTCGGCGGCCGCCTCGCCGACGAGCTGCGCCGCGTCTCCGGCGGCAACCCCGGCCACGCCCTGGCCGCGCT
>JAYVSF010000664.1:0-3293 GCA_043775605.1 Myxococcales bacterium | reverse complement strand
CTCCTTGGTCGCCTGCCGCTGGGCGTCGGAGAAGTTGGCGGGGACGGTGATCACCGCCTGGTTGACGGTGTCGCCGAGCTGCCGCTCGGTGGCGGCCTTGAGGTAGGCGAGGACGTGGGCCGAGATCTCGGGCACCGGCACCAGCCGGTCGCGGATCATGATCAGCGGCTGGTGGTTCTCGCCCTCGCGCACCTGATAGGGCAGGCCGGTCAGCGCGAGCTGGACCATCGGCGAGCGGATGTTCTGACCGATGAGCCGCTTGGCCGAGTAGATCGTCGTCGTCGGCTCGGTCGGGCGCCGGGCCTTGGCCTCGAGGCCGACCATCACGCCGCCGGCCTGCGGGTACGCGACCACCGACGGGTGAATGCGCTCGCCGTGGAGCCCGAGCGCAAACTCGACGCCGGTGGGGGTCGCTGCCGCGACCACCGAGTTGGTGGTGCCGAGGTCGATGCCGACCGCAATGGACATTCTGGGCTCGATTTTTCCGATGGAAGCGCGCGGAGGCCAGTCTCGCCGACGCAGCGGGGCGTTGATCCATGCTCGGCGCGAACTGCGATCGCGTCAAGTTTGCCGCCTTCCGGCCGACCTGACCCGCACAGGCATGAGCAAACACGATCCCAGCCGCTGGCATGTGCAGTGCAGAGTGGGTGGGGCGTGTCCGGCAATCTGACGACGCGACTCCAGCTGGTTCGTCCCGGCCCGAGGACGACCGAGCTCCTCCCTCCGGGCGCCGGACCCGCGCTGGCGACCGAGGTCGCCGGGGAGGCGCCGCCGACGCTGGGGCCGTACCAGGTGATCGGCCTGCTCGCGACCGGTGGCATGGGCGGCGTCTACGTCGCCGTCCACCCGGTCACCCACGAGCGGGTCGCGCTCAAGGTCCTGGCGCCGCACCGGGCCCAGCACGACGAGCTGGTCCGCCGGCTGTTCGCCGAGCTCGAGGTGTCGCGCCGGGTCGGCCACCGCGGGCTGGTCCGCATCCGCGACCGCGCGGTGTCGGCGGGCGGGGTGCCCTACCTGGTCATGGAGCTGGTCGACGGTGAGAACCTGGCCACCTTGCTCGAGCGCGGTCGGCTCGAGGTCGGCGCGGTGGCGGCGATCGGCGCCCAGATCGCGGACGCCCTCGCCGCGATGCACGAGCGCCGGATCGTCCACTGCGATCTCAAGCCCGACAACGTGCTGGTGCTGTACCAGGACGGCCTGGGCGGCTGGCCCCGGATCAAGGTCATCGACTTCGGCGTCGCCCGCTTCCTCGACCGGGTCGGCGAGGCCTCGGTCGCGGGTACCCCAGCCTACATGCCGCCCGAGCAGTGGGCGGGCGCGGTCGAGCCTCGCACCGACGTGTATGCGCTCGGCTGCGCGCTGTACGAGCTGCTGGTCGGCACCACGCCGTTCACCGGCACCATCGCCGAGGTGATGGCGGCCCACAGCGACCGCCTGCCCGAGGCCCCGTCGCGGAAGCGGGCCGGCATCCCGACCGCGCTCGAGGACGTGGTCCTGCGCATGCTGGCCAAGGAGCCGGGCATGCGGCCGCGCATGGCCGACGTCGCCCGGGTCCTGACCGACGTCGCGTTCGCGACCCCGCCGGGCGCGCGCTCGGTGCGGATGGCGGTGATGGCCGGCTGACCTCGGACGGTTCGGGGCGGTTGTCGAACCAGCTCCCTACGGCCACAGTCCCGGCCGATGTCCGACTCGCTGTTCGCGCCCCTCCGCTTTCGCAACGGTGTCACCAGCAAGAATCGCCTGGCGCTGGCGCCGCTGACCAACGGCCAGAGCCACCCCGACGGCACCCTCGCCGACGACGAGCTGCGCTGGCTCGAGCGGCGCGCGGCCGGCGGCTTCGGCGTCGTCACCACCTGCGCGGCCTACGTCGCCGCCGACGGCAAGGCCTGGGCCGGCGAGCTCGGGGTCGACGACGACGCCGGCCTGCCCGGGCTGCGCCGCCTGGCCGGCGCGATCTCGGCCCACGGCGCGCTCGGCATGGTCCAGCTCTTCCACGGCGGGCTGCGAGCGTCGCGCGCGATCAGCGGCCACCCGACCTGGAGCGCGAGCGCGTACCACGACGAGGCGCCCGGCTACGAAGTGCCCCGGGCCGCCACCGAGGACGATCTCGGCCGCGTGATCGAGCAGTTCGCGGCCGCCGCGCGGCGCTGCGCCGACGCTGGGTTCGACGGCGTCGAGCTGCACGGCGCCCACGGCTACCTGCTCGGCCAGTTCCTCAGCACGACCTTCAACCGGCGCGAGGACGGCTGGGGCGGCGCGCTCGCGGGCCGGGCCCGGCTCATGCGCGAGGTGACCCGCGCGGTGCGGGCCGCGGTGCCGACCCGGTTCGTCGTCGGCATCCGGCTGTCGCCCGAGGATTTCGGCCAGACCCGCGGCGTCGATCTCGACGAGAACCTCGAGCTGGCGCGCTGGCTGTGCGACGACGGCATCGACTTCCTGCACCTGTCGCTGTGGAAGGCCCAGCTCCACACCAGCAAGCGCCCCGACCAGCACGCGCTGCCGCTGTTCCGCGCCGCGTGCCCGGCCGACGTCCCGCTGTTCGCCGCCGGATCGATCTGGACCCGGGCCGAGGCCGAGGCGATCACCGCCCGCGGCGCCGACGTGATCGCGCTCGGCCGGGCCGCGATCCTCAACCCCGACTGGCCGCGCCAGGCCGCCGACGCTGGCTGGGAGCCGCGCCGGCCGCCCCTGACCTCGGCCGAGTTCGCCGAGATCGCGGTGTCGCCGACCTTCGTCGGCTACCTCCGCAAGTTCAAGAACCTCGTCTCGGACTGAAACACCTCGTGAGCAACCGGCTCGCTCAATCGTCGGCCAGGACGATGACGCGGTCGCCGGCGGTCAGGCGCATCGCCCGGTGCTTGGCCGGGTTGACGACCACGCCGAACGCGGCCTCGGGCTTGCGGGCGTCGGCGGCGCGCCGCATGCCGAGCGCGATCTCGCCGCGGCGCAGCGCGGCCTCGACCACCGCCTGGTACGGCACGTCGGTGTCGAGCGCGACGTAGTCGGCCGCCGGCTTGAGGTAGATCTCGTGGCCGCCGGGCGTGAACAGATCCTGGAACACCCGCGACAGGTGCGGGTTCTCGGCGACCTGCGAGACCAGCAGCGACACCAAGGTGTTGCTGACGATGAAATCGTCGGCCTCCGCGACCGCCGCGAGATCGCGGTTCTGGATGTCGAGGATCTCGCTGGTGATGGGCACCGCCTTGCCGGTGCGGCGGGCGATGTCGCGCAGGTGGAGCAGCGTGATCATCGTGCGCGCGTCGGCCATCTCCTCGGCCCGGCCGGCGGCCTCC
>JAYVSF010000663.1:0-9094 GCA_043775605.1 Myxococcales bacterium | reverse complement strand
GACCTCGGCCTGGGTCAGCTCGTCGAGCTGCTCGCGCCAGCGCCCCGCCGCAGCCAGCGTCGCGACCGTGGCCCGCGCCGCCGTCGCCCGCGCCCCCGCGCCCGCCGCCTCGACCACCAGCGCCGCCCGCGCGTCGTCGTCGAGCACCACCGCGCCGGCGACCTCACCGTGCCGGCCGCGCCGCTCGCTCGCCAGCTCGACCGCGCGCCGGTGGGCCGCCATCGACAGCGCGCCGTACAGCGCGGTGCCGGTGACCCGCTCGAGCAGCGCCGCGCGCTGGCTGCTCTCGGCCCGCAGGAACGCCGCGAACTCGCCCTGGGCCAGCAGCGCCGAGCGCTTGAACTGCTCGAACGACAGCCCGAGCGCGGTCTCGATCGCCTTGTGGGTCTCGCTGCGGGTGCCCCCGAGCAAGACCCCGTCGTCGAGACGGTGCAGCGTCATCTTCTGGTCCCGCAGCTTGCCGTCGCTCTTGCCCCGCGCCCGCCGCACCTCCCAGCGCGACCGGTACCGCCGCCGATCGACGCCCTCGAAGTCGACCTCGGCCCAGCCCTCGCCAGCGCCGCGCCGCAGGAGCGAGCGGACGTCGAACGCGCCGACCCGCTGATCGTCGTCGCCGCGCCCGACCTTGAACGGGCTGCGGCCCTCGAGTCGCGGCGTGCGATCGAACAGCGCCGCGCACATCGCGTCGAGCAGCGTGCTCTTGCCGGCGCCGGTGTTGCCGGTGATCGCGAACAGCCCGGCCGACGCCAGCGGCTCGGCGTCGAGCGCGACCTCGAACTCGCGCTCGAGGCTGGCCAGGTTCTGGCCGCGGATCGCCAGGATCCTCACGGCGGCGCCTCGACCTCGGCCAGCAGCCGCTCGAACGCGGCCAGCAGCTCGGCCGGCAGCTCGCCGTCGTGGGCGCGGTGCCAGCGCCGGCGCAGGACCTCGCGCGGATCGAGGTCGGCCAGCAGCTCGGCCGGCATCGCCTCGGCCAGCGCCCGGCCGTCGCCGGCCGCCTCGCTGGTGATCTTGACCAGGCGCGGCCGCTTACCCGCGGTCGCGGCCTCGACCTGGGCGCGCAGGTGCGGGGTCGGCCCGGCCAGCCGGACCCGGACCTCGAGGAACGGGCGGGCGTCGGCGTCCTCGCCGGGCCGCGCCGGCTCCAGCCCAGCCAGCTCGACCAGGACCTCGGCCAGCGGCGCCGCCGCCCGGCGCGGGATCCGGTAGAGCTCGACGGTGCGCGGCACCGGCACCGTCCGGATTCCGGACATCCGCTCGCCGTCGAGCTCGACGATCGCGATCTGGTGGCGGTAGTCGGCCTCGGCCATCGCCAGCGGGATCGGCGAGCCGGCGTAGCGGACGTGGTCGCCGCCGACCTTCTGGGCCTTGTGCAGGTGCCCGAGCGCGACGTACGCGACGTCGGCGAACAGCTCGCCGAGTTGACCGTCGACCGCCTCGAGCCCGCCGGCCGCACCCAGCCGCCGCTCCGAGCCCGGCGAGACTTCACAGAGTTGGCCGGAGTCCAACCCTGTGTCCTCGATCGATCGGTCCGGCACCGAACTGCCGGTCCGATCTCGACATGGAACCCCGGCCCGAGCTGCGCTCGGACCCTGGCCGCGGGTCAGGTGCAGGTGCCCGAGCGCGACGAGCGCCTGGCCCGGCCGCCGCACCGCCCGCGCCGCCGCCAGCGCCTGCCGGTAGACGTCGCGCACCGCCTCGCCCGGCTCACCCTCGAGATCGAACGGCCGCAGGAACGGCACCGCCACCGCCCACGCCGCCACCTCGCCATCCGCGCCGGTCAGCGGCACCAGCAGCCGCTCGAGCGCGAGCTTGCCGCCCGCCGCCGACGACGTCCGCGGCAGCGCCCCGACGACGTGAGCCCGGATCCCGGCGTACAGCGGCGCCGGAGCCACCATCCGCGACGGCGAGTCGTGGTTGCCCGCGATCGCGACGATCGTCATCGCCGGCCGCCGCCGATGGGCCTCGGCCAGGAAGCCGAACCACGCCGCCTGCGCGCTCGCCGGTGGGTTGCCGCTGTCGAAGACGTCGCCGGTGATCACCAGCGCGTCGATCCGCTCGGCGACGATCAGCTCGAGCAGCCAGCCCAGGAACGCCGCGTGCTCGCGCTCGCGCGGCAGGTCGTGCAGCAGGTGACCCAGGTGCCAGTCGGAGGTGTGCAGCAGCCGCACGCCTCGTCGGTAGCACGCCCCCCTGATGGACCCGCCCAAGCCCAGCAGCCCCGGCGACGTCAACCGGTGACGGTGACGGCGACGTTGACGGCGAGCGGCGCCGTGGTCGTTGACGTGGTCGTAGCCTTCGACGTTGACGGCGCCGGCGCCCTGGACCTCGTCGCCACCTTCGTCGGCGTCAATGGTGGCGGCGACGTTGACGGCGCCGGCGCCGTCAACGACCAAGTCAACGTCAACGCTGGGCGTCAACGTCAACCTTGGTGACGCCTGCGTCCTAGATCGTGATCGCGTTGCTGAGGCGGACGGAGCCGAGGTCGCGGCCGTCGAAGCGGCACGCCAGGTCGAGCGGCTCGTCGGTCGACAGCAGGATCAGGGACCAGCAGACGTTGCCGGCGATGAAGACCGGGCGCGCGGCGGACCACTCGCAGGCGACGCCGCGGATCGCGTGACCCGCCGCATCCCGGCCCACCACCCGGACCGAGGCCGCGAAGCCGGTGGCGGCGCTGCCGGCGATCCGCGTCGCGACGAACTCGACCGAGCGCACCGACGCCGCGGGCACGACGTCGATCGTGGCGGTCCATGGCAGCGCGGGCGAGTCGGTGGCTACCCGATACGAGCCGACCACGTCCGCGGTGATGACCACGTCGGGCTGGTCGAGCGCGCAGTCCTGGGTGGCGGTGGTGGCGGGGCGCGTGGACAGCCCGGCCGGCACGGTCAGGCCGTAGCCGCCGCGTCCGAACAGCGGCGCGCCCGAGGCCCCGGCCTTGTGGCTGGTGATCGCCGCCTTGCCGCCGACCACCATCGGCGCCAGCGGCGCGATCTCGACGGTGGCCAGGTCCTCGACCACCAGCTCGAGGCGCTCAAGCAGCGCCGGCCCGCGGACCTCGATGGTCGCGCGCCCGGGCCCACCGGCCCGCAGGTCGAACTCGACCCGACCCGCATCGGCGGCGAGCGGCGTGGTCGCGACCATGACGCTAGGGTCGCTCGAGCTGACGTCGGTGACCTCCTCGCCGGCGCCCGGACAGAAGATCATCGTCTCGACCGAGCGCGCCGCGAAGCGCCAGCCGTCGAGACACCCGGCCTGGTAGCGACAGTCGTGGGCCGCGAACGCGCCGGCCCCGAGCTGGCCCGGGAGCTGACACACCGGCAGCGCGGCTGGCTCATCGCAGGCCGCGAGCCACGTCGCCACCAGCCCGACGACCGGACCGGTCACGCGCCAGCGCTTCGCGCGGTCCGCCATCCGGCCATCATGACACCTGCCGGCCCGGCGAGGGCAGCAGGTGGACGCGCTGCAGCTCGACCAGGCGACGGGCGAGGGCGCGCAGGAGCTGAGCGAAGAAATCCGCGAGCGGAGGAACCGGATCGGTGGCCACGGCGCATCGTAGGGGATTGGCCAGGGCGCGCCAGTTCTGCGCCACGGGGCCTGCGCGAGCGATCACGCGACGTCGCCGACGGCTCGTCCGCCACCGGCAGGCCTTGCATCTGCGCGCGGCCATGACCACTCTTGCAGGACAAGCGCTGGCGGGAGCGCGCTGGAGGTCCGGTTGCTCACGATCTACCTGCTGGCGCTCGGGTTCGGAGGGACGCTGCTGGTCGCGTCGATGCTGCTCGGCGGCCAGCACGGTGGGGCCGAGCACGGCGCCGGCGCCGACGGTCACACCGCGGCCTCCGATGGCGGCGAGGCGATCTGGGCCTTCGCCCGCTCGCTGCGGTTCTGGATCTTCCTGTTCGCGTTCGGCGGCGCGGTCGGCGCGGTCCTCACCGGCCTCGACGCCGCCGGCCGGCTGTCGGTCGCGGTGATCGCCGGCGTGGTCGGGCTGGCCGCCGGCGCCGTGGCCGCCACCGTCATGCGGGCGGTGTCCGGCGCCGCGTCATCGACCGTCGACGCCGCCGAGCTGGCCGGGGCCACCGGGGTGGTGACGGTCGCGATCGCGCCCGGGCAGGTCGGCAAGATCCGGGTCGAGGCCAAGGGCCGCGCGCTCGACGTCCTGGCCGCGGCCGACGACGGCGCCGCGCTCCCGGCCGGCACCGAGATCCTGGTCATCGGCAGCGGCGACGACGGCACGGTCCAGGTCACCCGCGCATCCAACATCTAGATCTGTTTTCCGCCCCGCGGGGCAGCGCCGACGTCGCAGAGGACTACTCTCCGGCGTGGGCGGCGCAGGTGCGCCTCGGCCCAGGTTGAGGAGGAAAGTCCATGAACGTCAGTGATCTGATCGACAAGATCCCGCCGGCGCTGCTCTACGGCGTCTCGGGCGGCGTCGCGGTGATGATGCTCGTCATCCTGTCGGCGCGCTCATTGCTCCACATCTGCCCGCCCAACCAGATCCTCATCTTCTCGGGGCGCAACCGGATCGCCGATGACGGCCGCACCGTCGGCTTCCGCGTGGTCCACGGCGGCCGCGGCTGGCGGGTGCCGGTGATCGAGAGCGTCAAGCGCATGCAGGTCGCCAACATCTCGGTGGCGATGTCGGTCGCCGGCGCCTACTGCGAGGGCGGCATCCCGCTCACGGTCAACGCGGTCGCCAACGTCAAGGTCACCACCGATCCGCGCTTCATGGGCAACGCCATCGAGCGGTTCATGGACACCAAGCGCGCCGAGATCGGCCGCGTCGCCAAGGAGACCCTCGAGGGCCACCTGCGCGAGGTGCTGTCGTCGCTCACACCCGAGGAGGTCAACCAGGACCGGCTCAAGTTCGCCAAGCAGCTCCTGGCCAGCGCCGAGAAGGATCTACAGAAGCTCGGGCTCCACCTCGACACCCTCAAGATCCAGCACGTCTCCGACGACCGCAACTACCTCGAGAGCATCGGCCGCCAGCGGATCGCCGAGATCCTGCGGGTGGCCGAGGTCGCCGAGTCCGACGCGATGCGCGCCGCGCAGGAGGCCGAGGCCGCAGCCGGCGCCCGCGCCCAGGTCGCCACCACCAACGCCCAGGCCAACATCCAGCAGAAGGAGAACGAGCTGCGCCAGATCAAGGCCGAGCTCGACGGCCAGGCCGCGTCCGAGGAGCAGAAGGCCGAGGCCGCTGCCCACCAGGCCCGGGCCGAGGCCGAGAAGGAGCTGCAGGAGATCCGCGGCGAGCTCGAGCAGCTGCGCCTGGCCGCCGACGTCTCGATCCCGGCCGAGATCGATCGCCAGGTCCGCGAGCTCCTGGCCGCCGGCCAGGCCGCGACCATCTCCGCCGACGGTGAGGCCATGGCCAAGGCCCTGGCCGAGGTCGCCGGCGCCTGGCGCGACAGCCAGGGCAAGGCGATGGACATGTTCGTGCTCCAGAACCTCGACACCATCTTCGGCGAGGTCACCAAGGCCGCGCGCCGGATCAAGGTCAACGAGGTCAACCTGGTCGACGGCGGCGACGGCACGACGCTGCCGGCCTACGCCGCCAGCTACCCGGCCACCGTCGGCAAGCTGCTCGCCGAGGTCCAGGCCACGCTCGGCATCGACATCAGCCGGGTCATCACCGGCGAGCCGACCACCATCGCCGCCCTGCCCGCACGGGCTGGCTGAGAGAGGCCCACCATGCAGATACTCATCGTCATCGCGATCGCGCTGGTCGTCGCGTTCCTCGCGATCGTGTGGATCGTCAACAAGCTCATCTACATCTGCCCGCCCAACGAGGTGCTGATCTTCTCCGGCGGCCAGCGCGCGCTCGGCGACGCCGAGGGCCACATGGTCGGCTACCGCGTCGTCCAGGGCGGCCGCGGCATCCGGGTGCCGCTGTTCGAGCAGGTCGATCGCATGGACCTGTCGAACATGCCGATCGAGCTGCGGGTCGCCGGTGCCTACTCCAAGGGCGGCATCCCGCTCAACGTGCAGGGCGTCGCCAACGTCAAGATCTCGAGCCAGAAGGTGCAACTGGCCAACGCCATCGAGCGCTTCCTCGGCCGACCGCGCGAGGAGATCATCGCGGTCGCGCGCGAGACCCTCGAGGGCAACCTGCGTGGCGTGCTCGCGACCCTGACCCCCGAGGAGGTCAACCAGGATCGCGAGAAGTTCGCCAACGAGCTGCTGCACGAGGCCGATGCCGACCTGGCCCGGCTCGGCATCGAGCTCGACACCCTGAAGATCCAGCACGTGTCCGACGACAAGGGCTACCTCGACTCGCTCGGTCGCCGGCAGAGCGCCGAGCTGGTCAAGAGCTCGCGGATCGCCGAGGCCGAGAACCGGACGCTGTCGGCCGAGCGGTCGGCGAGCAACGCCCAGACCCAGGAGATCGCCAAGCTCGACGCCGAGATCTCGAAGGCGCGGGCCGAGGCCACCCGTCGCATCCGCCAGGCCCAGACCCGGATGGGCGCGCTGGTCGCCGAGCAGAAGGGCCAGGTCCAGGCGATCGTCGCCCGCGCCAAGGCCGACGTCTCGGTGCAGAAGGCCCGCCTGGCCCAGGTCCGGCTCCAGCTCATCGCCGACAAGATCAAGCCGGCCGAGGCCCGCAAGGCTCAGCTCACCGAGAACGCCCGCGGTGTCGCCGCCCGCGTGGTCGAGGAGGGCAAGGCGACCGCGGCCGCGATCCGCTCGCTGGCCGAGACCTGGGCCCAGACCGGCGATCACGCCCGCCAGATCTTCGTGGCCCAGAAGCTGACCTCGCTGGTCAGCTCGCTGATGTCGACGGTCGGCGAGCTGACGATCGACAAGGTCACGGTGATCGACCGGACCCTCAGCCAGGGCGGCAGCAACTTCGCGGTCAACGCCGCGATCACCGCCGAGCAGTTGAAGCAGACGATGGGCGTCGACGTCGCCGCGCTGGTCCGCGGCCTCGGCGGTCGTCCGGCCGCAGCGCCCGCACCGGCGCCCGCCGGTGTGCCCGCCCCTGCCCCGCCGCGCCCGCGCGCACCGACCCCGCCGAAGTCCGGCGCCTGATGGCGCCCGCGAAGCCCGCGCCGATGCAGAAGGGCGAGGTCTACGCGCTCGAGCTCGGCGCGGTGTACCAGCCGACGGCGACGGCGCTGCGCGACAAGTACATCGTCGCGTGGTGCTACGGGCGCGGCGGGACCATGGGCTCGGGCGCGCCGCTGTTCCGGTTCGCGGTCGGCGACGCGGCATCGCCCGGCGCACGCTCGCGCCCGAGCTGACCGGCCTGATCTCGAAGGCGCGCGCGACCGGGACTCGGACGATCCTCGCCAGCGCGATCGCCGAGCTGAAGCGGGGCGCCAGCGCGACGCGCGACGCGAAGCAGGCGGTCCTGAAGGCGGCGGTCGAGCGGCTCAACGCCTACGACGGCGCGCAGGGCGGCTTCATCGAGACTCCCGAACGCGAGGCGCTGCTGACCTGCCTGTCAGACATCGCGTGGGCCAGCGGCCTCGGCGAGCTGCGCGCCGAGCTCGACGCCTGGCGCGACTGGTAGCGACGGCGGCGCCGGCCCGCCGGCGACCGACACCGGCGAGCGCGGGCGCAGGTCGGTGGCGCGGATCGCGACCTTGCTCGATCCCGAGGCGGTCCCGGCCAGCGGGAGCCGGTCGTGAGCCGCTCGCGCGCCGATCACGTGTGGCGCCGGCTGGTGGCCACGGTGATGGACACCCGCGACGGCTATCGCCGCGAGGTCGCCGCCGCGACCGGGCTGCCGTTCGGCCGCGCGCGCGTGCTGCGTCGTCGCCCGCATCCGCGCGGTCGGCGAGCGCACGCCCGACGCGCTGGTGACCGCCGACGGTCGCGCGCTCGACGCGCTCGAGGCGTTGCTCGACCGGCTGTCGCCGCGTCGACGACCGGCCTGACCCGGCCGGCGAGCACCCGCGGCGTCGAGGTTCATCTCGAAGCTCGGGCGCGGGCGGTGGTCATCGAAGCCGAGCGATGCCGGGGTGGCCGTCGAAGCCGCGGTCGAACGACATGATCCTGGTGACGCCATGGCGGGCCATCACCGCCAGGTGAACCGCGTCGCGCGCTGACTGTCGGGAACCACCGAGGACGAAGTCCTTGGCCTGCCGGACGTCCGCCTGGGTGATGTCGAAGACCTCGTCGACGACGCCGAGCAGGGCATCGAACGCGGGCTGGATGGCGTCACGACGTTCGATCGCGACGTAGCGGTGCAAGATCTCCTGCAGGACCTCGGAGTCGGTGACCAACCGCTCACCGCGGGCGACGCTGTCCTCGAGCAGACGCTGGGCGTCGGCCTTGTGGGGATGGGGCGCGCCGACCAGGTACATCGGGATGTTCGAATCGACGAGGATCATCCGCCGTCGAGCCCCATGGCGCGGCCGCGCTCGATCTCCGCGAGCATGGTGTCGACGTCGGCGGTTGGAAACGAGCACGCCGCGCCGATCCGGATCGCCGCCAGCTTGCGACCACGATCGATGACGGGCTCCACCGTGGCCGCCGCACGGAGGGCTTGCCGGACCCATTCGGACACGGTAAGGCCGCGGGCCTTCGCGATCCGGACGATCTGGCGGTACTCGGGCGGGTCGAACAGGACCTGCATCCGCTTACTCATGCCAATGAGTGTAACGCACTCATGACGTGAGGCAAGCGGCCCGCGCGAGCGCCCGGACCGTCGGATCGATCGCGACCGTCAGCGGCGGATCGTTCATGCCGGTCGCCGCCACCACCTCGTCGGTCCTGACCTTGTGCTCGGTCACCACGGCCTCGATCGGCTTCGCCTTGACCATCAGCGACAGGTGCAGCTCGGTGTCGACCACGTGGTGTCGGCGGTCGCCGACCACCACGACCCGGCGCGGCAGCTTGAGCTCGGCGCCGGCGTGGGTCGGCGGCACGGGCAGGGTCGCCGCCGCGACCGACGGCTTGTCGTCGCTGCAGGCCGCGACCAGCACCACGAGGGCGCGAGACAGCAGGAGGGCGCGCATCGGACAGGGCCTCACAGGCAGCGGTAGAGAGCGTGGCACAGCGCGAGCGCACGCGGCGAGCGGACCCGCCAGTCGAGGCGGTTCATGACGTAGCCGATCGCGAGCTCGGCGACCGGATCGCACCAGCCGAG
>JAYVSF010000662.1:0-11511 GCA_043775605.1 Myxococcales bacterium | reverse complement strand
GAATCTCGAACGACGCCGGCGACTTCTGCCAAAAATCTTTCACGCCGATCGCGAGTCCGCCCGAGACATCGCCGAGCACCGCGAGCCCGCCTGCGCGATGACCGTCCGTCACGTGCAGCATCGGCACGGAGCGGGCCGACCAGGGACAGGGTGTTGATGTCCTGCGCGCTCACCCGCAGGTCGGCGGCGGCGAGGGCCGCGAGCTCGCCGAGCCCGCGCAGGGCCAGGGCGTGCTGGGTCGCGTCGTCGTTGGCCGTGACCGAGCCGCCGAGGTCGGCGATCGGCGTCCGCGTCGGATCAAAGTCGAGGTGCGCGATGAGGTGATCGTGGACCCGCGGCAACGCCACCGCGTTGAACGACTCGCCGGCCGCCACCCGCGCGTCGACCAGCGCGAGCAGCACGTCGGTCAGCGGCGTGACCTCGACGTCGCGATCCTCGCCACCGACGACGTCGCGGGCGAGGCCACGCAGCGTCTGCCCCGGCGGCACCGTGATCGTCGCGCCGCCGGCTTCGGTGAAGTGACCGCCCTCGGCCACCACCAGCAGGTGCTCGTAGCCGCCCGCGGTCGCCACGAACCGACCGTCGCCGTCGGTCGTCGCCTCGGCGAGGAGGCCGCGCTGGGCGCCCTCGACGAGCTGATAGACCCGCACGGTCGCGCCGACCACCGGTCCGCCGCACCAGACCTGGCCGTGGAGCGTCGCCGGCGCGTCGACCTCGGGACCCCCGCCGCAGGTCAGGCACACTGCCGCGAGGAGCGCGAGCGCCACGTGCGCGCGACCGGGCGTCGAGAAGATCGTGGTGGGCGACTCGGTCGGTGAGGGCGATGGGGACCTGGTCATGACTTCGCTGCTCCTTCGACTCGGGCTATCGGCACCAGGCGCGCGCGGTTGCCGATTCGACCGCGATCTCGTACGGCAAGCCGGTTTTCCCGCATCTCCGCGGTTCGCACCCACGCCTGGACATCGTCACCGGTCGTGGCTTCGGCCTCGGCACGCACCGGGGTATCTTCGCAGAGACACGAAGATATCGACGACGATTGCGGTGGCAGATCCTGGCAATCGGCCCGCCTCGCGGCGAGCGATCACCTGCCAGGGGTGAATCTTGTGTGGCCGGACCGGCCGCGGGAGGCGGAGCTACCAGCGCGGGTACCAGTAGTACGCCCCATGGATCGTGAACTCGAGGCTGCGGCAGGCCGCGCCACCGAGCGGCAGCGCGACCGTGATGCCGGCGGCGGCGCCGACGATCAACCGGCGATTGATGCGGTGATCGAGGCCAATCGTCGCGCTGCCGACCAGATCGAGCGCGAGGCCCGGGTCGCGGCCGGTGGTCGCGCCTGCGCCGCTGTCGACCACCGCGGCGCCGAGTCGGCGGAGCTGGACCCCGGCGGCCAGGCGCGCGGTCGGGATCCAGCGCACGCCGAGCCGGAACGTGACCCCGCCGTCGAGCCGCGTCAGCACCGTCCCGACCTGATATGGCCCGTCGACCGGCGGTCGGCCGGCCGGCGTGAATCGGTGGCTGGCGAAGGCCGCGCTGCCACCTCGGAGCACGGTCACGGCGACGTCGTACTGGAAGCTGTCGTGGGTGGCGTAGCTGGACCGCACGGCCAGGCCGGCGAGTGACACCGTGTCGGTCGCACCGCCCGCGTCGGCGTCCCCGGTGGTGAGCGCGCCGCCGACCAGCTCGGCGTGGACCGAGGCCTCGCGGCGATCGCCGTGCGCGGACCCGGCGCCCGCCACCACCGTCGCGGTCACCAGCAGCGCGGCGACTCGAGCGGTCATCGCAGGACGATCCCACCGACCGCGACCTTGCCCCGGCCCTCGGGCTGGGTCACCACCAGCGTCAACGAGCGCCCGGTCAGCTCGGCCGATCGTCGGACCATGACCACGCCGTCGCCGCGCCCGCCGGCGCGGACCACGCCGACCACGCCGTCGCGCGCGGCCTCGGTCGCGTCGCCGACGAAGCGGACCACGCCGGCGCGATCGCTGGCGCCGTCGAGCACGACCGCCGTCGCCAGCCGGTACGGCGCCCGATCGCGGTTCTGGATCGAGAACATCAGGTAGGCGTCGTCGCCGACGTAGACCGCGCGCTTGACCTCGACCACCACGTTCTGGTCGTTGCGCTCGATGGCGCCGACCGCGCGGGCGTCGTAGCGGGCGAGCAGGCGGGCCGCGACCAGGCCGTCGGCGACCCGGGGCAGCTCGGCGTCCATGGTCTTCTGCATCTCGCCGATCCGGGCCTCGAGCTCGGCGGTGCGGGCCTTCACCCGCTCGTCGATCCGGCGCGCGACCTCGGCCTCGACATCGGCGCGCTTGAACGTGACCTGGGTCAGCGCCTCGTCGCGGCTGGCGGCGATGCGGAGGATGATCGAGACGTGGATGGTGTCGGTCGCGAGCGACAGGTTGGCCGGCTTGGCGTCGGCCCGCAGCGGCCGGATCGCGATCGTGGTCGTCGCGATCGGCTTGACCTCGTAGCCAACGGTGTCCGAGGCCAGCGCCTTGATGACCTTGTCGGGCAGGTAGAGCACGGTGACGAAGTCGGGGTGGACCGGGATCTCGTAGGAGCCGCCTTCGTCGACGAGGATCGTGCGGGCCTGGCTCGAGCTCTGGGCCGCGGCCGGGCGAACGTCGAGCGCGAGCGCGGCGATCAGCGCGATGCCGGCGAGGACGACGACGGCTGTCGCGCGTTGGCGCGGCGGTGAGGAGCGGGGGTGAGCGGACATGGGACTCCTGCGCAGGTCCAGTGGCGAGCGGTGTCGCTCGTGAGCTGCGATGGTAGATCGGACGTGACCTGCCCAGGGTATCGACCGGGCTGCGCCGTGGTTGCGCGTCACCTGTCCGGGGTGAAGTTCGAGCGACCGGAGGCCGTCGTGGAGCGCGCACCTCCACGTCCGCCGGATCTGGCCGAACCAATTGGAGATGAGCATCTCCGGCGTGACGGGGCCCGATGGCAGCTCGGCCTACGCGATGAAGGTCGAGAAGATCGCGCAGAACCAGTCCAAGGTCGAAGGCCGCGCGGCGGTCGCGCTGATCGAGCAGAGCCGACCGCCGACCGCCGAGCTCGGCGAGTCGGGCGCGCTGGTCGACACCTACGGCTGACGGAGTATCGTCGCGGCGATGAAGTGCCATCGCAAGGAACTGTGATTCGAGACCGAGACCCGCCGCGCGTACGTGAACATCACCCGCGACGTCGCGCGAGCTGGCGGCGTCGGGCATCCGCGAGGGGCTGTGCCTGGTCAACGCCATGCACATCACCGCGAGCGTCTACATCAACGACGACGAGCAGGGCCTCCTGCGCGACTACGACGCGTGGCTCGAGCGCCTCGCGCCGCACGAGCCGATCAGCGCCTACCGTCACAACCAGACGGGTGAGGACAACGGCGACGCCCACCTCAAGCGCCAGGTGATGGGCCGCGAGGTGGTGGCGGTGACCGCGGGCAAGCTAGCGCTTGCCCTTGTGCTCGACCCAGACCTCGGCCTCGACGCGGTAGTAGCTCGTGGCCTCGCGATCGGCGGCCGGGGCGGCCCCGCGATCGACCGCATCGCCGGCCTCGGCCGCGAGCGCGGTCATGCGCTCGAGGTGGGCTTGGGCCGCGGCGGCGAGCGCCTTGCCCTTGAGCGGCAGCTCGCGCTGGGCGTCGAGCCACCGCACCGACCAGGCGTAGACGACGTCGACGGTCGTGGTGCCCGCGGCCAGCCGCGCCCGGGCGGTGGCGAAGGCGGCGGCGGCGGCGGCGATCCGGGCCTCACCCTTGCCGGGCCCGGCCGCGGCGCGCTCGGGCAGCAGCGCGAGCAGGAGGGCGAAGGCGACGGTCACGAGCGACCTGGGAGCGGGCACGAGCGAGCGTGGGCGAGCGTGGTCCATGGCAGCCAAGGTGCCACGGCCCCCAGCGGCTGTGAATCTTTGCAGATCCCCAGCCTCCGATCGATCGGCGCGTGGACGAGTCTGTACGCAATCAGAGTCGAGGGTTGGTCGTCGCGCGTTGGCGATCGTTCCGAGACCCTATTGTTGCCAACCCTCTCAGGCTCGCGCTGGCACCGGCCACCGCGCGATGCGACCGGCCGCCGCTCGCCTGGCGCGGGCAACGGGCCCATGCTGGCCCGTGGGAGGCGACATGCGGCTCACGCGCTCGATGTGGATCGCGCTGGTGGTGACGTCGTCGACGGGCTGTGCCTGGTGCGCCGGCAAGAAGCCACCGGTGCCATGCGGCGGGCCGGCGATGGCGTGCTGCGCGAACGACGCGTGCGGGCCGCTGCTCGAGTGTCGCGCCCACACCTGCGCGCCGCGGTCGCTGCCGCCGCCACCACCGCCGTGCAGCCAGGTGGGCGACGCCTGCTGCCCGGGCGCCGTCTGCGCGCCTGGGCTGGTGTGCGCCGGCGGCCAGTGTGCCGCGCCGACCGTCGCGCCACCGTGTGGGCCGGTCGGGCAAGCGTGTTGCCCGGGGGATACCTGCATGCTGGGCGCACGCTGCGAGGCCGGCCGGTGCGTCGTGGTGCCGCCAATCGTGATGCACCTGATGTGTGGACTGCCCGGCGGGCCGTGCTGCCAGGACGGCGGCTGTGGCCCCGGCCTGCGCTGCGACGGACAGCGGTGCCTTGTGGTGATGCCCGTGCAGATCGCCTGCGGCACGCTCGACCACGCGTGCTGCGACAGCGGGCCGCCGTGCGCGCCGCCGCTCCGCTGCGACCAGGACCGGTGCCGCGCGCCGGGCCAGCCGATCACCTGCGGCCTGCGCGATCAGGGCTGCTGCACCGACGGCCTGGCCTGCGCGCCGGCGTTGACCTGCCAGGACGGGACCTGCCGCCTTCCCGCCGTGCCCGAACTCAACCTGCCGCACGTCGATTCGCCGCACGTCGATCTGCCGCAGGACCCTCCGCACGTCGACCTGCCGCGTCCGGGGCGCCCGCGATGAGCCGCGTGATCCGGCCCGGGTGGCGGCGCGAGGTTGCATTGGCCGGCAACTCGGGTCGCCACCGCCGGTCAAGCCATCGAGATCATGGCGGCCGATCCGGCGCCGAGGTGGTGCGGGGCTTGCTACCATGAGCGGCGTGCGGTCCCTCGCTGTCTTCATCCTGGTCCCCTGGTTCCTCGCCTGCGCTGCCGACGACGGCAACGACGCCCCGTCCGGCGACGATCTGTCGCTCGGCGATCTCGACAAGACCGACAGCAAGGCCGACGGCAACTGGGGCGCGGCCCTGACCTGCAAGCCCGTGCCGGCGCTGCCGCCGTTGCCCCACCCCGAGATCATCGTCTCGCTCGACGGCCTGACCCTCCACCTGCGCGACCGCACCACCGGCTTCGACAAGGTGTTTCCGATCGGGCCCGGCGCCCGCGACACCGATCCGACGTCGCTGACCTTCGGCGAGTCGAAGAGCTACTACCCGGTGGCGGCCAGCGGCAAGCAGGACTTCGTCATCAAGCCGTCGACGATCCAGCCGTGCAAGACCTGGTGGACCGACGCCGAGACCGGCGAGAAGCTGCCGGTGTTCGCCGGGCTGCCGTTCATGAGCTGGTCGGGCAACTACGCGATCCACGGCCCCATCGACAACTACCGCGCGCAGAACGGCGGCAACCTGCGGCGCGGTTACGTCTCGCACGGCTGCGTCCGCATGGAGGCCGCCGACGTCCTCGAGGTCTACGCCCGGATCAAGGGCGTGGCGTCGACCCCGGTCCACGTCCAGCGCGAGGCCGAGCGCACCGCCGAGAACACCCGCGTCGATCTCGCGGCCCGCTGGATCGGCGCCGAGTGCACGGTCGACGCCGACTGCAACTACACCGGCGGCCTGTGCAAGGCCAACCGCTGGAGCGGTCGCGGCGTGTGCACCGCGCGCTGCACCTCGTCGTGCGCCGATCGCACCGGCATGCCGCCCACGTTCTGCGTCGCCGATCCCGACGCCGCCGGCCTGGGCATGTGCGTGCCCAAGCACATCGCCGTCAACGCCGGCTGCCGGCCCTACGACCACCTCGTGCCCGCGACCCGGAGCCGGCCGAGCCAGGCCAGCGTGACCGCCGCGGTCTGCGTGCCCGGCACCCCGGGCTGGGTCGGCGACCGCTGCTTCGCGAACACCGACTGCACCGGCGGCACCCGCTGCTCGCGCGGAGTCTGCACGATCGCGTGCGACACGTTCTGCACCGACCAGCCCGGCTACCCCGACACGTTCTGCGCCCGCGACGACGTCCTCGGCGCCGGCGGCTCGTGCGCCCGCACCTGCACCACGGCGTCCAACGCCAGCGAGTGCTCGGCCGGCAGCGCCTGCGTCGTCCGCGGCCGCAACGGCGCCTCGTCGATCCTGAAGAACGTCTGCATCCCGCGCTGACGCGGCCGCCGCGCGAGCGCGGTGAACCTCGGTTCGCTGGCGACGTCAGCCCTTGTCCACCGCCAGTCGGTGGCGGCCGGAGTACCTTCGCGGCGGAGGACTCGATGCCCACCACCCGCTGCTTCGCCGCCACGCTCCTCGCCGTCAGCCTCGCCACCGCCTGCGGCCCGACCGGCACCGGCACCGGTGACGACGGCACCGGCATCGACGCCCGGCTCCCGCCGACCTGCCCGGCGTGCACCGCCGATCTCACCGGCGTCGTCGACTGCGAGGGCAACGTCACCACCTGTCCGGTCGACCAGGCCTGCTCGGCCGCCACCGGCGCGTGCGCCAACCCGTGCGAGGCGGCCGAGGCCAACCACTCGTCGGTCGGCTGCGAGTACTACGCCGTCGACATGGACGCGGCCCAGGGTCCGCCGCTCGACGCCTGCTACGCGATGTTCGTCGCCAACGTGGCGCGGGCCCCGGTCCACATGCAGATCGAGTGGAACGGCGCGCCGATCGATCTCGGCCGCTGGGCCAAGCTGCCGTCGGGCCAGGGCGCCACCCTCACCTACGGCGCGTACGATCCCGACGCCGGCCTGCCGCCGGGCGAGGTCGCGGTGGTGTTCCTGGCCTACGCGCCCGCCGGCTTCCCGCCCAACGTCGCCTGCCCGGGCGCGATCGGCGGCGCCGCCATCGGCACCCAGGCCCAGATCTCGGGCACCGGCTTCGGCAAGGCCTTCCACCTCACCACCGACCAGCCGGTGGTCGCGTACCAGATGCTGCCGTACGGCGGCGGGGCGGCGGCCGCGACCGGCGCGTCGCTGCTGCTGCCGACCAGCGCGTGGGGCGACAACTACATCGCGATCAGCGCCTACGACCAACCGGCGCCGCCGATCGATTTCGGCATGGGCCCGTCCTACAACATCGTGTCGAAGGAGGACGGCACCGAGGTGACGATCCGACCGATCGCGGCGATCAACGGCGGCGGTGGCGTGCCGCCCGGGCCCGCTGGCCAGCCCTACACGCTGACGCTCGACCGCGGCCAGTACGTGCAGATCACCCAGTCCCGGTCGCTGTCGGGCAGCCCGATCGAGTCGACCCGGCCGGTCGGCGTGTTCGGCGGCGATCAGATCATGTCGATCGATCGCTGCTGCGGCGATCACGGCGAGCAGATGATTGCGCCGGTCCGCGCGCTCGGCTTCCAGTACGTCGCCGCGCCCCACGGCGATCGCAAGCCGGCGGGCCAGGCCGACCCCCGCATCTTCCGCATCGTCGGCGCGGTGTCCGGCACCACCTTGACGTACGACCCGCCCGGCATCGGCCCCGGCACCGTCGATCTCGGCCAGATCCAGGAGATCCGGACCGCGGCGGCGTTCACCGTCCACAGCCAGGACGTCGATCACCCGTTCATGATGTTCACGTACATGAGCGGCGCTGGCGATCAGGGCGAGGGCGGCTGGGGCGACCCCGACTTCGTCCGCCTGGTGCCGCCGCTGCAGTACCTCGGCCACTACGTGTTCTTCACCGATCCGACGTATCCGTTCACGGTGCTGACCGTGGTCCGCGGCAAGCTCGACGGCGCGTTCAAGGACGTCGTCCTCGACTGCCTCGGCCCGATCACCACGTGGCAGGCGGTCGGCACCGCCGGCGACTATCAGGTCGCGTTCGTGAAGCTGGTCGATCACTTCAACAACGTCGGCGCGTGCAACAACGGCGTGCACACGATGGACTCGCCGGCGCCGTTCGGTGTCTGGGTCTGGGGCTGGGGCAGCGAGGACACCGGCACCGGCTGGGTCAGCTACGGCTACCCGGCGGGCGAGGCGGTTCAGCCGATCAACGACATCGTCGTGACCCGCACGCCACCGGTGCGCGGCGAGCGCCTGCCGACGATGCTCGACGTGCCGGAGGCCGACACGGTCCGCCGCGGACCGCCGCGGTTCCGACCGCCCGCACGGTCCGTGAGCTATTCTCCCGGACGGTGAGCACGGCCTGTCATCGTTGTGGTGCGCCGCTGGGCGCGGTGCCGGCGCTCTACTGCCGGAGTTGCGGCGCGCGCCAGGCCCTCGGCGTCGACGATCTCGAGGCCTACCGGCGCAACCCCGAGCGCTACGAGCTGGTGGCGCAGCACCCCGCGTACCCGGCGGCGATGCGCTGGTCACCGCGGCTGTCGGCCACGACCGAGCTGCTGCCGCCGCTCCTGATGTTCGCGTGGTTCGTGCTGTTCGCGCTGATGGTGTGGGGGCTGTACGTCGCGAAGCTGCGCTTCCCGCTGTGGTTCGTGGCGGCGGTGATCGCGATGACCGTGGTCGCCCTCGGCCCGGTGGTGACCGCGGCGGCGAGGTTGTGGGCGCCGTCGTCGAAGCTGGTGGCGGTGGTGGCCGAGGACGTGACCCGGCCCAGCCGCGGCGGTGATCCGGCCGGGGTCGCCGATCATCAGGTGATGCTGCGGACCGCCGACGGCCGCGGGCTCGAGGTGCTGGCGACCGGCGCGGTGATGGGCCTGGTCGCGCTCGCTGACATCGGCGTCGCCTACGTCCAGGGCCGCCGCCTGGTCGACTTCCGCGTGTTCGACGTGATGCCGCCGCCGCGCGCGCCTGGCCAACCCTGTGCCCCGGCGCGACCGCCCGCGTGCACCGTGTGCGCCGCGCCGTACACGTTCGCGGCCCGCGCGCGCTGCGGGTTCTGCGACGCGCCGCTGGCCGCGCCCGATCTCGGCGAGCATGGGGCGCGGTTCGCGGCGGTGCTGGCCGATCCCGCCACTCGCGCCGCGCTGGCCCGGCCGTCGGACGGCGTGCTGCCGTCGAGCACCCGCGCGCTGGTAGCGCTGGCGATCGCCGGCTTCCTCGCGTACGGGTTGTGGACCCTCGCGTTCCTGTGGTTCTTCCTGGCCGAGCGGGTGCCGGTCGCGCTGCTCGTGCTGCTACCGCCGGTCGGCTTCATCTGCTTCGCGGTGATCTACGCGCGCCGGCGGCTGGGGCCGCAGCTGCGGCGGCCGCTGATCGCCGTCGCGCTGGTGGTCCGCGAGCGCGAGAGCTCGTGGGCGTCGGTCAACGGCGTGCCGGTGATCGAGCGCCACGTGACCTTGGCCGGCCCCGGTGGCGGTCGCCTGGAGCGGCGTGCGCTCGAGCTGATCGCCGACCGCTGCGAGCCCGGTCAGATCGGCGTGGCCTGCATCCGCGGGCCGTGGCTGGCCGGGTTCACCGTGCTGTCGGCGGCGACCGCGAGGTCCACCACCGACGACGGTGCGAGCTGAACCTCGGGCCGGGGGCCGGGCAGCAGCGTCGGGAAGGTCGCGCCGGTGCGCGGATCGATCAGGGTCTCGGCGTCCTTGTAGACGCGCGCGGTACGGTGGAGGGCGAGCAGCGCCGCGCTCAGCGGCATCGACTTGAAGCGCTCCGGCCACAGCTCCATGATCTTGGCGCGCACGGCCGGCGCGTGGCGGGTGCTCATCGCCGGGAACATGTGGTGCTCGGTGTGGGCGCCGAAGTTGAGGGTGATGAAGTCGTAGAACCTCGGCACGGTCACGCTCAGCGAGTTGACCAGCGGGTCGTTGATCTCGGTGATCGGGCTGAGGCCGTGGTTGGTGAGGATGAAGGTCATCACCATCACGTTGGCGACGATCATCGGCAGCACGAAGACGAAGACGAACGCGAGCGGGCCGACCAGGGCCGCCACCGTCGCCCACAGCACCCAGCCGACCGCGCTCTCGGCGATCGCGGCGCGGTGCTGGGCCTTGGTCATCCAGCCGCGGCGGTGGGCGTCGGCCAGGATCTTGTTGCTCTGGCCGGTGAAGCCGAACAGCAGGCTCAGCACGCCCGACAGGCGCCGGCCGCCGAGCGAGAACTTGTCGGTCACCATGCGGACGACGCTCGAGCCCTCGTACACCGCCAGGGTCGGGTACTTGTCGGGATCGATCGTCGGGTGGTTGGTGTTGCCGTGGTGCTGGGCGTTGTGCCAGGTGCGCCACAGCCGCGGTGACAGGGTGAACGGCAGGAAGCCGATGAACGTGACGATGTGCCTGGACCGGCGGCCGCGGACGGTGCCGCCGTGCATGGTCTCGTGGCCGAGGAAGGTCAGGCCGGCGTAGCAGATCCCGAGCAGCAGCGAGGCCACCGGGATGAGCGGCCACGCCAGCCAGCCGCTCGCGACCGCGACGATCGTGGTGACGATGAGGGCGACGTGGACCGGGAGCCAGAGCAGCCGCGACCGGGCGGGGGCGAACACCTCGGCCCCGAGGAGGGGCTTGAGCTCGCGGACGTACTGCGCGGTCGTTCGAAGTTGCATGGGGTCAGCATGGCGATTGCCGTGACCGCAGGTGGTCAGCTCAACGTCATGGTCACGTCACAGACGCGGGCCTGGGGCGATCTTGGTGGTCGGAGGCCGAACCGCCGGGACCCGGAATTCGCCGACGGCGCGGGCCTCGAGCGCGTCGAGCACAGCGGCGCCGGCGGTGGGATCGACGCCAGCGGCGGCGAGGCCGGGCAGGACGACGTGCCGCATGGCGGAGAGGAAGGTGGTTTGACGATCGGCGACCGGCAAGGTGCCGTGACGGCGGAGGGCGTCGAGGTCGCCGAGTTCCAGGAGGTCGGCATCGGGGCGGAACAGCTCGTCGCGGACCGCCGCGCGCAGCATGACCGCCAGATACGGGGCCAGACGGCGGGCGAGCTCGTGGTCGAGCGGGTGGGTGGCGAGGAAGCGCCAGCCCAGGCGGCTGTGCTGGACCTCGTCGGCGAGGATGGTGTGGACGGCGCGACGGCAGGCGGGGTCATCGACCTCGGGCAGGCCGGCGGTGACCACCGCGGCGTTCGCGGTCTCGGCGACGCACGCGAAGGCGATGACCTCGTAGACCACGCGATCGCGGAGCGACCATGCGCGCGGCGCGATGTCGGGCACGAGGTCGGGCGGCGCCGCCGGGGTCGCGCCGAAGCGGGCGGCGAGGTCGCGGCACAGCTCGACGTGGTGACGCTCCTGGCCGGCGGCCTCGCGGGCCAGGGCGACCAGTTCGGGGGCGAAACCAGCGACGGTCAGGCGCTCTGCGATCCCGGTGAAGCGGAGGGCGGCGGCGTCCTCGAGACCGGCGCGGTAGGCCCATCGTGCGCCGAGTTCGTCGCGGGTGGTCGCGTCGAGCACGATCAGCCCCAGCCGCGGACGCCGCCGGCCGCGGGATCGAGCGCGGGCGTGGGCAGGGGCGCAGGCGCAGACGCGGGCGGCG
>JAYVSF010000661.1:0-4248 GCA_043775605.1 Myxococcales bacterium | reverse complement strand
CGATGCGGATGCGGATGCTGATCCGGATGCGGATCCGGATCCGGATGCGAGCGACGAGCCGGAGCCGCCGAAGAAGATCGGATGGCTGCGACGACTGTTCGGTCGCAAGAAGTAACCGCGTTCACCGACGACGATGAGCCGCGATCCGGAGTGAGCTGATCGAGCGAGCGTCATCTCGCGCACCTGCGCGCGGCGCGTTGCCGCGATCGATCCCGGTGATGAATTTGTTGTTGACGGTCGTGATCGTCGTCGCTACGGTTGGATCGAGCCCGACGGCTCGATTCGATCAACGGGACACCATCTGTCCTCTACACCTGCTATCCAGGGATCTGCCTCTGTCCTGGGCGTGCATGCCCGCACGTCGGGAAGCCCAAAGGGATATGTGGAGCCCACCTACCGCAATCGGTAGGGGATAGAATGTCCTACGGTCGAGCGGTCGGGCTCTTCTATTTTCGGCGCGCAGCGACGACGCTGCTCGCGCCGACGGCGATCGCGCCCAGGCCGAGCCAGGCCAGGACCGCGGTCGCGCCGATGAGGCCGCGGCTGGCGGCCAGCGCGGCGCAGGTCGCGAGGTAGCCGCCGAGCGCGAGTTCGCCGAGGACGATCGGGCCCGCGGGCACCCGATAGCTCGCGGCGCGGCGCGCGGTGCCGGTGGCGCCGTCCTTGGGCGTGCGCACGAACTCGCTGGCGTGGCCGAGCAGGCCGGACACGATCGCGCGGCTCTGTGACACAGCCAGGCCGGCGGTCAGCGCCATCAGGGCCGGCACCCGAGCGACCGCGCCCAGCCGCGACCGATGGAGCCCGCGCTGGCTGGCGGCGACGAACGTCGCGAGCACGGCGACCGTGATCGCCGCGGCGATCAGGTGGATCGGTCGGGCCAGCGCCGGCCCGCCGCCGGCGGCGAGCGCGACGCCGCCGGTGATCAGCACCAGCAGCGTGATCAGGTACGGCAGGTTGTGGCCGAGGTGGAGCGCGGCCTCGAGCTTGTGCCGCCACCGCCACCGCGAGCGCGCGACCGCCGGCGCCAGCTTGCGCGCGCACTCGATCGAGCCCTTGGCCCAGCGGTGCTGCTGCGACTTGAAGGCGAGGACGTCGGCCGGGAGCTCGGCCGGGACCACGACGTCGCCGGCGTAGACGAAGCGCCAGCCGGCCAGGGCAGCGCGGTACGACAGATCGAGATCCTCGGTCAGGGTGTCGGCGTGCCAGCCGCCGGCGTCGGCGATCGCGGTGGCCCGCCAGATGCCGGCGGTGCCGTTGAAGTTGAAGCAGGCGCCGGCCGCGGCCCGCCCGGCCTGCTCGACCGCGAAGTGACCGTCGAGCAGGAGGGCCTGCAGCTCGGTCAGCAGGCCGGCGTCGCGGTTGAGGTGACCCCAGCGGGCCTGGACCAGGCCGACGTCGGGCGCGGCGAAGGCGCCGACGGTGCGGCGGAGGAAGTCCGGCGGCGGCACGAAGTCGGCGTCGAACACCGCGATCAGCTCGCCGGTCGCGACCGCGCGCCCGGCCTCGAGCGCGCCGGCCTTCCAGCCGCGGCGGTCGGCGCGGTGGAGGTGGTGGGCGTCGACGCCGCGGGTCCGCAGCTCGGCGACCAGCGCCGCGCAGCGCGCGCGGGTGTCGTCGGTCGAGTCGTCGAGGACCTGGAGCTCGAGGCGATCGCGGGGCCAGTCGAGGACGGCCGCGGCGGCGATCACCCGCGCCGCCACCGCGCGCTCGTTGTAGAGCGGCAGCTGGACCGTGACCCGCGGCAGGCCGGCGTCGCCGAGGAGGGGCGCGAGGGGCGGTGACCCGCGCCACGCCCGCCACACCAGGGACAGCCGATGGGCGCCGAAGATCGCGAGCAGCGCCAGCCCCACCAGGTACGCGGTCCAGGCCGCGGTCACCATGTCGAGGTTAACGCGTGGGGCATGAGCGCCCCGAGGCCGCCGACGGGCACTGGCTCACCGCCAGCAGGTCCATGGTCCACGCCACGCCGACGTGGATCATCACGCCGCCCCAGATCGAGCGGGTGCGCATGGCCAGGGTGCCGAGGATGAGGCCGGCGCCGATCGCGCCGAAGGTCTCGGCCATCGGCTTGCCGTAGTGGATCATGCAGTACGGCACGATCATCACGTAGATCGCGTTGGCGCCCATCGCCCGCCGCAGGCCCTGGAGCAGGAAGCCGCGGAAGAAGAACTCGAGCGACAGGAACTGGATCGCGTACATCGCCTCCCAGCACCACAGGTCGAACATCGAGCGGTTGGCGTAGGCGTAGAACGGGTAGGTCGAGCGAAACGCGGGCGTCCGCGACGCGATCACCACCGCCGGCAGGATCAGCGCGAACAGCACAACGTACACCCACAGGTGCTTGATGAAGCCGCGCGGCGAGATGTGGTAGTCGCGCAGGCGCTCGCCGGGCAACGCCAGGATGACCAGCGCCGGGAGCACCAGATAGCCGAGCACGCGCCACAGCGCCCACCAGCCGAAGGCCTCGAGCTGGAAGTAGCGATCGGCGGCGTGCTCGATGAACCACGACTTGTACAGCTCGCGCTGACCGACGTACTCCTGCAGGGTCAACGACACCGCGGCCGTGAACAGGATGACGAGCACCTTCCAGTCGAAGGCGCGCGGGCCGGTGTTGCTGCCCGGGCCGGAGTCTAGGTCGATGGCGCGCCACTGATCGATCGTGAGCCGGGCAGCGGTCCGGCCGAACCAGCCGCCGCGCCGATGCGAGCGGACCAGCAGCGGCACGACCACCGCGCCGACCGCGAGCGCGATGCCCAGCCCGGTCAGGACCGACTGGACCTCCGACGACGAGCTCACGAGTGCCCGGCGCCACGCAGGAGGTCGGCCGCCTGCCGCAGCCGGCGGCGGGTGACCTCCTTGCCGAGCACCGTCATGGTCTCGAACAGCGGCGGCGACGCCTTGCGGCCCGTGACGACCAGGCGCAGCAGCATGAACGCGTGCTTGGTCTTCCAGGTCCGCTCGATGGCCCAGGCCCGGCCCTCCTCCTCGAGCCCCTGGTGGTCCCAGCCGTCCTTGGCCTCGATCCGGTCGACGAAGGCCAGCAGGCCGGCGGCGACGTCGGCGGGCGCGACCTCGGGCACGACCAGCTCGGCGAGGACGGTGGTGTAGTCGAGGTCGCCGGAGAAGAAGTACTCGGTGATCGGCACGAACTCGTCGAGCCGCTTGATGCGGTTGCGCACCAGCGGGACGATCCGGGCCAGGTGATCGCGGCGCAGGCGCCACGCCAGGAGCGCGTCGACCAGCTCGAGGTCGCCGAGCTCGTGCAGGTACTTCTCGTTGAGCCAGGTCAGCTTGTCGAGGTTGAAGACCGGACCGCCGAGGGCGATGCGATCCCACGAGAAGGCCGTGACCATCTCGGCCAGCGTGAACTTCTCCCGGTCGTCGCCGAACGACCAGCCCATCAGGCCGAGGAAGTTGCACAGCGCGTGCGGCAGGATGCCGGCGTCGCGGTAGTAGTTGATCGAGACCGGGTTCTTGCGCTTCGAGATCTTCGACTTGTCGGCGTTGCGCAGCAGCGGCATGTGGTGCCAGGCAGGCTCCTCCCAGCCGAACGCGGCGTAGAGCAGGACGTGCTTGGGCGTCGACGAGATCCACTCCTCGGCGCGGATGACGTGGGTGATCGCCATCAGGTGATCGTCGACCACGTTGGCGAGGTGGTAGGTCGGCATGCCGTCGGACTTGAGCAGGACCTGATCGTCGAGCTGACCGACATCGAAGCTGACCACGCCGCGCAGCGCGTCGTTGACGACGACCGTGCCCGACAGCGGCGTGGCCAGGCGGACGGTGAAGAGCTCGCCGGCGGCGGCCCGGCGCGCGCTCTCGTCCGGCTCGATGATGCGGCAGTGTCGATCGTAGCCGATGAAGCTGCGCTTCTCGGCGACCTGGAGCGCGCGGACCTGGCTCAGGCGCTCGCCGGTGCAGAAGCAGCGGTAGGCCTTGCCGCGCGCGAGCAGGTCGTCGCTGGCGGCGACGTAGTGGGCCTTGCGCTCGCTCTGCCGGTACGGGCCGTACGGGCCGCCGACGTCGGGGCCCTCGTCCCAGGTCAGCCCGACCCAGCGCAGGGCGTCGAAGATCATGGCCTCGCTGTCGCTGCGGGCCCGGGCCTGATCGGTGTCCTCGATGCGGAGGATGAACGTGCCGCCCTGCTGACGGGCGAAGACGTAGTTGAACAGCGCGATGTAGGCCGTGCCGACGTGGGGATCACCCGTCGGCGACGGCGCGATCCGCACCCGGACCGGACGCGAGGAG
>JAYVSF010000660.1:0-3562 GCA_043775605.1 Myxococcales bacterium | reverse complement strand
CGGGTAGCTGCATCGCCCGGGTGGTGCCACCCGACCAGCGCACCGCGTCGCGCGGACCGTGGATCAGCACCGCGGCCTGGCCATCGGGTGTCATTCGGCTGCGCAGCGGCAGCGCGTCGGCATCGGCGAGCTGGACGCTGGCCTGGCGCAGGTCGAGATCGACGTCGACGATCTGCACGCCGTGGCCGACGGTGAGGACCCGGACCCGCTCGCCGCCCAGCCAGGCGACCTGGCGGACGTCGTCGAGGTGGCCGACCACGCTGGTCCGGCGATCGTCGAGCCGCCAGATCCGCATCGTGTCGTCGAGGCTGACGCTGAGCACGGTGTGGCCGTCGCTCGAGATCGACGCCGAGATGACGTCGTCGCCGTGGCCGCGCAGCTCGCGGACGTCGCCGGTCGGCAGGTCCCAGATCCGCACGGTGCCGTCGTCACTGGCGGTGACCATGCGATCGCCCCTGGCGTCGAACGCCGCGGTGTAGACCCCGTCGGTGTGGCCATGCTTGATCTCGAGCTCGCCGCGCTCGAGGTCGACCAGATAGACGTCGGGGCCCTTGGTGACGACCGCGGCCCGGCGCTGGGTTGGATCGATCGTGATCCGGTTGACCTCGGCTGGCAGGTCGACGAGGTGGTGGATCGTGCCGGTGGCGACGTCGAGCAGGAGCAGCGCGGCGGTGGTCGCGACCACGACGTGACGGCCGTCGGCGGTGACCGCGAGCCGGGCCGGCATCCCGGGGATGGTGGCGACCACGGTCGGCGGCCCGCAGCCCCGCCACAGCCGGATCTTGCCGTCGGCGCCGTGCGCGATCGAGATCGTGGACCGGGACGATGCCGGGGTGCTCGAGCCGCGCGGTGATCATCGCCTCGCGCACGAACAGGCGCTCGGCCAGCTCCGACGTCCGCAGCAGCTCCTTCACCGCCACCATGCGGTCGAGGTAACGGTCGCGCGCGCGCACTACCCGGCCGAGCCCGCCGCGGCCGTGCTCGGCGAGGAGCTGGTAGCGGTCGTCGCCGTGGGTCGGACGGGCCGGCGCCGGGCGCACCGCGCGCGCGTCGCCGCTGGGCGCGAGGGTCTGGGTCCGGTCGAGGGCCGGTGGCTCGATGATCGGTACGCGCAAGGCGTTGCCCTCCTGTGTCATGCCGCTACCGACCTGGATCCCGCGCGGTCGGTCCCGGTAGACGACAACCGATCGTTCGCATCGTTTCATGCCCGGCCGGTGATCGGCGGACCGAAATTGCCGCGATCGCTCCCGGGGCAGGGTGCGACAGGGCGTGGTCGCAGCCGGGGCGTCGGGGCGTCGGGGCGTCGGGGCGTCGGGGCGGTGCAGGCGCGGCGCGGTGCGGCGCGGCGTCAGGGCGAGCGCAGCGTGTCCTGCGAGCTGTCGTACGCGCGCTTGATCGTGGCCTCGACGCCCGGCGACGCCATCGAGGTCGGGCGCACGTCGAGCGGGTAGGGCGCGGCCGCGACCGGCGACGGCATCGGGGGCGGCGGCGGCGGCGCGGCGAGCTGGGCGCTGCGCAGCGAGACCAGCGACTTGCGGAGGTCGACCATGCGGCGGGCCATCGCCGCCAGCTCGTCGTCGCCGCGGGCGGTGGCGGCGGTCCGGGCCCGTGCCTCGCCGTCGATCAGGAGCCGCTCGGCGCGATCGATCTGGCCCTGGCGCGCCAGGCCGATGGCCTCGAGGATCACCCCGGCGGCGTCGGCGCGGGCCCGGCCGGTCGCGAGATCGATCAGCACGGAGGCGGCGACCTCGTCGTGGTCGGCGCTGGCCTTGACGCCGACGAACGCGTGCCGGCTCTCGGCCTGACCGGTGGTCGCGTCGCGCAGGTCGAGGTCGGCGTCGAGGACCTCGATGGTCGCGCCGGCCGGGTGAGCCGCGAGGTGGACCGGGATGAAGACGTCGCGGGTCTCGCCGGCGGCGAGGTCGCCGAGGAAGGCCTGGCGGGCGGTGCCGGCCGTCGTCAGCCAGGGGGCGTCGCCGAGGATGACGCCGGGGCCGGGCCGGACGGTCAAGGTCAGGTTGGAGGCGACGAGGGTCTGCATCCGCGTGATCTCGTCGTCAAAGATCCGGGCGACCGCGTCGGCGTCGGGGGCGTAGCGGTACTCGCCGCCGGTGTCCTGGGCGATCCGGCCGAGGAGCGCCTCGTCGAACTCGAGGCCGACGCCGAGCGCCGAGATCGCGATCCGCTCCTGGGCGGCGCGGCTGACCAGGGTGGCCAGGGCCAAGCCGTCGTTGGGCACGCCGTCGGACAGGAGGACCATGCGATCGATGCCGGTGCCGGTGCGGTTGCGGAGCAGCTCATCGAGACCGGCGGCCAGTCCGCCGCCGAGGTCGGTTGTGCCGGTGGCGCGCAGGCCGGCGATCGCGTCGAGCGCGCGCTGGCGGCCGGCGTCGTCGAGGGTCGTCATCGGGACCACGACCTCGCTGCGCGAATGGAACGCGATGATCGCGACCCGATCGCGCGCGGCCATGCGGCCGACCAGCACGCGAGCGGCGTCGCGTGCGGCCGCGATCGCCGCACCGTCCATCGACCCCGAGGTGTCGAGCACGAGCGCGAGGTTGAGCGGCGGCCGGGCGTCGTCGGCCAAGGGCGGCGCGGTCACCCGGACCCGGACCGTGAAGTCAGGATCGCCGGCGACCGCGACCAGGGTCGCAGCGCCGCGGGCGTCGAGCTCGATCAACGAGCGCGCCGTCACCTGCAACGGCGCGGGCGGTGGTGGTGCCGTGGGCTGGACGGTGTGGGCGGGGTGGCAGGCCCCGACGGTGGAGAGGGCGGCGATGGCCGCGATCGTCGCGGCCAAGCGAGCGAGGCGGAGAGGTGTCGTCATCACCTCGGTGGGTACGCACCGGTCCGGCCTTCGATCTGCGCGGCCGGCGATCGCGACGAGGTGCCATCGGGCCGCGCCCGCGGCCGCCGATCGAGACGCGGTTGCTGCCCGCGCCCGGCGGCGCCGCCTTCTTGCAGCCGGTGATCGTGGGTCAGCGCCGGCCGCGAGGGTGCGGACGCGTTCGCGCCCGGCGGCCAGGCAGTCGGTGCGCAGCAGGGTCGCGAGCTCGTCGGTGTCGACGAAGCGGGCGGCGCGGGCGTAGCCGGCTGCGACCGGTGTGTTGCCCGTGGACCACGCGAGGTAGCTCCAATCTCGCTCGGGGGTCTGGAGGATCCCGCAACGCGTCGCCTACAAACTTTGGCACATCGCGTGGTTCAGGCGTGTGAGCATCACGAGGCCGGTGGCGCGTCGATGCCGCCGTCAACCGCGTTGTCGTCGGGGCAGGCGTTGTCGTGCCCGTCAGTCGACAACCGCAGCTCGATCGGGACGGTCAGGATGGTGTCGTCGCTTGCCGCCGACGCCGTGAGCGTCGCTGTCAACGGGAGGGAGACCATCGTGTCGACGGCGAGCGTCACCGTGGTCGCGGCGACGCCGTTGGTCGCGAACCCCGAGTCGCGGACGTCGCCGGTCGTGCTCTCGGCCGGCACGGCCGCGAGCGTGACCGGACTGATCCGCCACCGTACGGTGATGCCATCAACGGCGCCCAGGTCGGGCTGGAGCGCCTGCACACGTGGG